>DASWTQ010000421.1:0-5324 GCA_036402055.1 Herpetosiphonaceae bacterium | reverse complement strand
CCCCTCGCCTACGGCCGTGGGAGAGGGGGGAGTCGCCGCAGCGACGGGGGTGAGGGCCACGGATGCGGGCCTGAGCGCAAGTGGGCTGCGGAGCGCGCTGCAGGCGGTGCTGCCGGAGTACCTGGTGCCGAGCGCGGTGGTCGTGCTCGACGCGCTGCCGCTCACCCCGCATGGCAAGGTCGATCGCCAGGCCCTGCCGGCGCCGGAGAGTGCGCACGTTGGGCAGGCAGACGCGTATGTCGCGCCACGCACGGCGAGCGAGACGCTGCTGGCGGGGATCTGGGCGGCGGTGCTGCACCGGGAGCAGGTCAGTGTCGACGCCACGTTCTTCGACCTGGGCGGGCATTCGCTGCTGGCCACGCAAGTCATCGCCCGGGTGCGCGAAACCTTCCAGGTCGAGCTGCCACTACGCACGCTGTTTGATCCAGAGACTCTGACTATCGCCGGATTGGCCGCGCACATCGATGCGATGCGCTGGGTAGCCCAGGGGAACCAGGCACAAGCTAGCACGAATGAGGAAGACTGGGAGGCAGGAGAACTATGACCATCGCCGACATGACCATTGCCGAGCTGTTGTCCTACCTGCGGAGCCGGGAGATAACCCTCTGGGTCGACGGCGACCGACTGCGCTATAACGCTCCCAAGGGAGCGCTGACTCAGGAGATGCGCGCAGAGCTTGTCACGCGTAAAGCCGACATCCTGGCATGGCTGCAACAGATGGAGTCGCCGCCCTCGATCCCAACAGTCGATCGGTCCGGCGCGCTGCCGCTCTCGTTCGCCCAGCAGCGGCTGTGGTTTCTCGACCAGCTTGAGCCGAACAGCCCGGCCTACAATATCCGCACCGTCGTACGTATGCTTGGTTTGCTGGACATAATGAAGTTGCAGCAAAGCCTGTCTATGATCGTGGAGCGGCACGAGGTCTTGCGGACGACGTTTGTGACCCAGGCCGGGCAGCCAGTCCAGATCATCGGTCCGGCGCAGCTGCTGCCGCTGCCGCTGATCGATCTTCAGGATCTGCCGGAGCATGAGCGGGAGACTGAGGTGCTGCATCTGATCCAGGTGGATTCGCAGCAGCCCTTTGATCTGGTCACCGGTCCACTGCTGCGCGCCACGCTGCTGCGGCTGCACGGCGAGGCACATGTGCTGCTGCTGACGATGCACCATATTGTCGCCGACGGCTGGTCGATGGGCGTGTTTTTTCACGAGCTTTCGGCGCTGTACGCGGCGACCATCGGCGGCATAGCCCCAGCCCTGCCCGAGCTACCGATCCAATACGCCGACTATGCCGTCTGGCAGCACGACTGGCTTCAGGGTGCAGTTCTGGAGCGGCAGCTCACCTACTGGCGTCAACAGCTGGCCGATCTCCCGGTGCTGGAATTGCCCACCGACTACCCGCGCCCGCCGATTCCTTCACTTCGAGGCGCGCTCCAGCGCTTCACGCTGCCCAAAACCCTGAGCGAGGAGCTGGTCGCCTTGAGCCGGCGTGAGGGCGTGACGCTGTTCATGACGCTGCTGGCGGCCTGGCAGATCGTGCTGGCGCGCTATAGCGGCCAGGACGACATCGCGGTCGGCACGCCCATCGCCGGACGCACGCGCGCCGAGACGGAAGGGCTGATCGGTTTCTTCGTCAATACGCTCGTGCTGCGCGCTGATCTTTCGGGGAATCCATCTTTTCACCAGCTGCTCCGGCGCGTCCGCGAGGTCTGCCTGAGCGCGTATGCGCATCAGGATCTGCCCTTCGAGCAGCTGATCGAGGCGCTTCAGCCCGAGCGTGATCTGAGTCGCAACCCGCTGTTTCAGGTCATGTTCGCCTTGCAGAACGCTCCTCTGTCGGCGCTTACGCTGCCCGGTCTTGCTCTGAGTCCCGTGGAAGTCGCAAACGAGATCGCGAAGTTTGATCTGACACTCAACCTGGAGGAAGGGCCGGAGGGACTGAGCGGCTGGATCGAGTACAGCACGGAGCTGTTTACAGCCGCAACCATGACGCGGCTGCTGAGGCACTATCAAAGGCTTCTGGCCGGGATCGTGGCCGATCCCAACCGCCGGCTGGCAGATCTGACGCTCCTGGAGGAGGCCGAGCGCCGTCAATTGCTCGTGCTGTGGAACGATACACAGCTCGCCTATCCCAGGAATGCAGGTATTCATCAGCTCTTTGAGGCACAGGCCGCGCGCACGCCCGCTGCAACTGCGGTGATCTTTGAGGAGCAGCAGCTGACCTACGGGGAGCTGAATGCCCGCGCCAATCGTCTGGCGCACTACCTGCGCGCACGTGGTGTCGGGCCGGAGGTGCGGGTAGGGCTGTGTGTGGAGCGCTCGCTCGATCTGATCGTCGGGCTGCTGGGCATTCTCAAAGCCGGCGGCGCATATGTGCCGCTCGATCCGAGCTATCCTGCCCAGCGTCTGGCTTTGATGCTGGCGGATACTCAGGCGCCGCTGATACTGACCCAGCAAGCCATCTACGACGCTCAACGCTCGTTGTTCGCAGCGATCCCGGAAGAGGTCAATCCTGCGTTCACCGGCGATCACCAGGCAAGCGCGATCAATCCGGCGGTGGTTTGCCTCGACAGTGATTGGGCGGCGATCGCCGAGGAGTCTGAGGCGAATCCGGACTCAGCAGTCGGCGGCGACTCACTGGCCTATGTCATGTACACCTCGGGATCGACAGGGCTGCCTAAAGGCGTGAGTGTTACCCATCGCAATGTGATCCGCCTGGTCAGCTCGCCTAACTATGCCCGGCTGAGCGTCGACGATGTATTCCTCCAGTTCGCCCCGATCTCGTTCGATGCCGCGACGCTGGAGGTGTGGGGCGCGCTGCTGAATGGTGCGCGGCTGGTGGTCTTTCCAGCCGGTACGCCCTCGCTGGCGGAACTGGGGCAGGCGCTTGAGCGCTACCAGGTGACGATTCTGTGGCTCACGGCCGGGCTATTCCATCAGATGGTCGACAGCCAGCTCGACAGCCTGCGCTCTGTGCGCCAGCTGCTGGCGGGCGGCGATGTGTTGTCGGTGCCGCATGTCCAGAAGGTGTTGCGCACGCTTGATGGCTGCCAGCTGATCAATGGATACGGCCCGACTGAGAACACGACCTTTACCTGCTGCTATCCCATGCGCCACGTGGAGCAGATCGGGCTCTCGGTTCCGATCGGTAGGCCGATCACCAACACGCGGGTATATGTGCTGGATCGGCATTTGAACCCCGTGCCGATCGGGGTGCCGGGCGAGCTTTACGCCGGGGGAGACGGCGTTGGACGTGGCTACCTGAATCGTCCCGATCTCACCGCTGAGCGGTTCGTGCCTGATCCTTTCGGCGAGCGCGGCGGGCGGCTCTACAAGACCGGCGACCTGGTCCGCTACCAACCCGACGGCAATATCGAGTTTTTGGGACGCCGCGACGCGCAGGTGAAGCTGCGTGGCTACCGGATCGAGCTGGGCGAGATCGAAGCAGTCCTGCTGCGACATCCGGCCGTGCGGGAGTGTGCGGTGCTGGTGCGCGAGGACGTCCCCGGCGATCGGCGATTGGTGGCGTACGTTGTTGAGAATGGAGAACCAAGTACCAAGAACCAAGAACCAGAGGAACAAGCAAGTACCACTCCTCCCCCTCGCCTACCGCAACCGAGGCAGAAGCCTGCCGAGGTTTGGGGAAGGGGGCCAGGGGGTGAGGGCCTGATTCCTGCGCTACGTGCGTTCGTACAGGCGGAGCTGCCGGCGTATATGGTGCCGTCCGCGTTTGTCGTGCTCGACGCGCTGCCGCTCTCTCCGAACGGCAAGCTGGAGCGACGAGCTTTGCCGGCTCCCGATGCCGCCCGCTCTCCACTTGACGACAGCTTCGTGGCGCCGCAGTCTCCCATCGAGGAGGTGCTGGCCGGGATCTGGGCCGGCGTGCTGCGCTTGGAGCGCGCCGGTATTCACGACAACTTCTTCGCGCTCGGCGGGCACTCGCTGCTGGCAACGCAGGTGATCTCGCGGATTCGTGACGCCTTCCAGGTCGAGCTGCCGCTGCGCGTGCTGTTCGAGGCGCCGACTGTCGCGCAGCTAGCCGAGCGGATCGTAGCTGTGCAGCGTGATGCGCAGGGATTGCTGCCGCCGCCGATCCAGCCGGTTGCGCGCGACGAGGCGCTGCCGCTCTCGTTTGCCCAGCAGCGGCTGTGGTTCCTCGATCAGCTGGAGCCCGACAGCGCGACATATAATATTCCCGCCGCCTGGCGCCTCCACGGGCCGCTCGACGTGGCGGCGCTTGAGCAGAGCCTGACCACCATCGTGGAGCGACACGAAGCGCTGCGCACGATCTTTACGACGACCGCTGACGGGCAGCCGGTCCAGGTGATCGCGCCGCCTCAACCGGTGCCGCTGCCGCTGATCGACCTACACCCAGAGGGTACCCGATTGCCGGCATCTGAGCGCGAGGATGTGGTGCTGCGCCTTGCCGGCACCGAGGCGCGCCAGCCGTTCGACCTCGCTCGCGGCCCGCTGATCCGCGCCACGCTGCTGCGCTTAGCTGAAACAGATCATGTGCTGCTGCTGACGATGCATCACATTGTTTCGGATGGCTGGTCGATGGAGGTGTTCGCGCGGGAGCTGGTTCCGATCTATACCGCGCTCATTGCCGGCATGCCCGCGTCGCTGGCGCAATTGCCGATTCAATATGCCGACTACGCGGTCTGGCAGCGCGACTGGCTCTCCGGCGCGGTGCTTGAGGCGCAGCTGGCCTACTGGCGGCGGCAGCTGGCCGGCTTGCCGGTGCTTGAGCTGCCGACGGATCGTTCGCGACCGGCCCTGCCTACATTTCGCGGTGCCAGGCAGACGTTTGCGCTGCCCGCCGCGCTGAGCAAGGAGCTTACGGCGCTCAGCCAGCGTGAGGGCGTGACGCTCTTCATGACGCTGCTGGCGGCCTGGCAGGTGCTGCTCGATCGCTACAGCGGCCAGCACGACATCGTGGTTGGCACGCCGATCGCCAATCGCACCCAGGAGGAGACCGAACATCTGATCGGCTTCTTTGTGAACACGCTCGTGCTGCGCGCCGATCTGTCAGGCAATCCAACGTTCCGTGACGTGCTCCATCGTGTGCGCGAGACCGCTCTGGGCGCGTATGCACATCAGGATCTGCCCTTTGAGCAAGTAGTCGATGCCCTGCAACCGGAGCGCGACTTGAGCCGTCACCCGCTGTTCCAGGTGATGTTCACGCTTCAGAACGTGCCGATGGTATCGCTGGAGCTGCCGAGCCTGGTGTTGAATCCGCTGCCGATCGAATATGAAACGACCAAGTTCGATCTGACGCTTTCTATGGCCGAGGAAGGGTCAGGGCTGGTCGGATCGTTGGAGTATACAAC
>DASWTQ010000420.1:0-14672 GCA_036402055.1 Herpetosiphonaceae bacterium | reverse complement strand
GAATCCGCGCCCAACGAGTCGACCACGAGCGCCGTAGGAGCCTGGACATCGGCCAGCATTTCGTGCCAGAAGCGCTCGGCCTGCGCCAGATCTTGCCGCTGCAACCAGGCGATGTAGTCGCGGTAGGGCCGTGGCTGCGCGAGAGCAATTGGCTGATCCTGGCAGAGCGCGAGATACGTGCCGACGACTTCGTTCAGCACCAGCGGCAGCGACCAGCCGTCCAACAGCAGATGATGGCTGGTCCAGACGATCTGATACGCGGCATCGGCCAGGCGAAAGATCGCCAGCCGCATCAGCGGCGCGCTGTCGAGCCGGAAGCCCTGCGTCCGATCGGCCTGAACGTACGCGGCGAGACGCGACTCCTGCTGCTCCGGCGATAGATCGCGCCAGTCGTCGAGCGTCCACGGCAGCGACACGTTGCGGCGCACAACCTGGAGCGGCTCGGCCAGCCCTTCCCACACGATCGCCGTGCGCAGAATCGAATGGCGATCGATGCTCTGCTGCCAGGCGCGCACGAATTCCGTCAGGTTGAGATCGCCGCGCAGCACGCAGCAAAGCTGCTCCACGTACATGCCGCCCTCGGGCGTGTACAGCGTATGGAAGAGCATGCCCTGCTGAGTTGGCGTCAGCGGATACACATCTTCGATCCCGCGCTCGGAGCCAAACAAACGGTCGAGCGTAGGCTGATCGAGCGTCGCCAGCGGAAAATCGGACGGCGTGTAGCCACCGGCCAGCGGCGATACGCAGTGCAGGATCAGCTGACGCAGCGCCGTGATCGTGTTGTGCGCCAGCCGCTCTACGGTCTCGCGGCGATGGATCTGATCGCTGTAGATCCAGGTCAGCCGCAGCTGGCCGCCCGCGACGATGCTGTTGATCTCAAGCAGATAGCCGCGCCAGTTGCGTGGGCTTTGCAGCGGCCCGATCGGCTCGTGGCCCGGACGAAACAGGCTATCCGCCGCCAGTGCCTGATCGACCTGGCCGAGGTAGTTGAAGCTGATCTCGGCCTGCGGCTGCGACTCCAGCGCGTCGATGATCTCGGGCTCGGCGCTGAGATACCGCAGCAGCCCGTAGCCGATGCCGCGCCGGGGAACGCGGCGCAGCTGCTCTTTGATCGACTTGAGCGCCGCGCCGGCCTGCATGCCCGAGCGGAGATCCAGCAGCACGGGATAGATCGTCGTGAACCAGCCGACCGTTCGCGACACGTCCACGTCGTCGAAAAGATCTTCGCGGCCATGTCCTTCCAGATCCACCAGCAGCCGCGCCGATCCGGTCCAGGAGCTAATTGCCTGCGCCAGCGCCGTGAGCAGCACATCGTTGATCTGGGTGCGATACGCCTGCGGCACCTGATGCAGCAGCGCGGCGGTCTCCTCGTCGCTCAACGTCACCGTCAGCGTGCGCGCCGTCGCGACTGTGTTAGCTTTAGCTCCCGACGAGTTGTCAACCGGCAAGCGGGCAGGCTGCTGCTCTGTCAGATCGAGCCAGTACTCGCGTGCGCGGCGCAGCTCCTCCGATCGCGCATACTCGGCCAGGCGCTCGGCCCAGGCTTTGAACGAGGTCGTTTTGCTCGGCAGGCGTACCGGCTCGTGCTGCGCCAGCTGGCGATAGGCCCGCTGGAGATCGTCGAGGATGATGCGCCACGAGACGCCGTCGACAACCAGGTGATGCATGATCACCAGCAGGCGACTCGCGCGCTCGGCGCCGAGATCGAAGAGCGCGACACGCAGCAGCGGCCCGTGTTCGAGATCGAGGCTGGCCTGAAGCTCGGCGGCGGTTGCGGTGATGGTAGTCTCGCACTCCAGCTGTGAGCGCGCCGCAAGATCGACATAGACGAAAGGAACCTCGTCGTCGGGCGCGGCAATCGTGGCCTGAGCGGCGTCGCCGCCGAGATCAAAGCGCGCGCGGAGAACATCGTGATGCTGCAGCAGATGCCTGATCGCCTGCGCCAGCAGCGCCGGATCGAGCGGCTGGCGCGACTCGAACAGCAGCGCCTGGTTGACATGCTGTGGCTCGGGCTGCTGCTGAGCAAAGAGCCAGCGCTGAATTGGCGTGAGCGGCGCGGCTCCTATTACCAGGCCTTGGTCGGCCACAACCATCGGCATTGCATCCGCCACTGTTGCCAGCTCGGCGATCGTCTGGTGCTGAAACAGCTGGCGTGGATGCAGGTGAATCCCGGCCTGATGCGCCCGCGCAATGATCTGAATGCTCAGGATCGAGTCGCCGCCGAGCGCGAAAAAGTTATCGTGAATGCCGATCTGCTGCACGCCCAGCACCGCCGACCAGATCGCGGCCAGGGCCTGCTCGACGTGCGTGCGCGGCGCGACAAACGTTTGCTGCTGGCGCTCTTGATCGGGCTTGGGCAGCGCGCGGCGGTCGATCTTGCCGTGAGCGGTCAGCGGCAGTGCATCGAGGATCACAAACGCGGCGGGAACCATGTAGGCGGGGAGGCGTTGCGCAAGGAAGGAGCGCAGGCCCTCACCCCCTGCCCCCTTCCCCGAACGTCGGCGGGCTTCCGCCTCCGTTGCGACAGGCGAGGGGGGAATTAGGGCTGAGACGTTTGTTCGTGCGTTTTGTTCTTGGTTCTTGGTTCTCTTGTTCTTTTGTTTCTTTGTTCTTTTGTTCTTCGACGACGTACGCGACCAGCCGCGTATCGCCCGGCGCGTCGTCACGAGCGACCACGATCGCCTCGCGAACAGCTTCATGCTCCGCCAGTACAGCCTCGATCTCGCCCAGCTCGATGCGGAAGCCGCGCACTTTGACCTGGTGATCGACGCGGCCAACGAACTCGATCTCGCCGTCAGCGCGTGCGCGAACCAGATCACCGGTGCGGTAGAGGCGCGACCCAGGAGTCGCGCTGAAGGGATCGGGGATGAACTGGGTGGCGGTGAGATCGGGCCGATTGAGGTAGCCACGCGCCACGCCCACACCGCCGATGTACAGCTCGCCCGCCACACCGATCGGCACCGGCTGGAGCAGCGCATCCAGAATGTGGGCCTGAACATTCGGCAAGGGCCGGCCGATCGGAACTTCGCGGCCTTTGATCGCGACATGCTCAGGCCCGGCAACGGTCGCGCTGGTCGCGACGATCGTGGCCTCGGTCGGGCCGTAGGTATTCATCACCCGCACGTGATCGCCGGCGTGCTCCTGCCACTGCGCCAGCCGCTCGGGAAGCGCGCGCTCGCCGCCGATGATCAGCAGCCGCAGCGTCGCCGGCAGCTCCACAGCAGGATCGAGCTGGGCCGCGATCTGGTGCCAGTAGGCGGTCGGCAGGCTGAGCACCGAAATCTTCCAGTCATCGCAGGCGCGCAGAAAGGCTGCGGGCGTTGCAAGCATCTCGTCGGTGCGCAGAACCAGCGCTCCGCCGCGCGTCAGGCAGGGATAGATCTCCTCGGCGCTGGCATCGAAGCTGATCGAGGCGAACTGGAGCACCCGATCCTCGGACGTGATCCCATACAGATCGTGCGCCGCCTCGGTGTAGTTGACCAGCGAGCGGTGCGTCACCAGCACGCCCTTGGGCTGGCCGAGCGAGCCCGAGGTGTAGATGATGTACGCCAGGTTGTCAGGATCGACGGCGACCTCAGGCGGCGTATCGGGATGCTGCGCCCAGTCGCGATCGACGCACACCACCGGAATCGCCAGCGCGGGCAAGCTATCCTGAAGCTGCGACTGCATCAGCACCACCGCGATCGCGGCATCTTCGAGGATAAACTGCGTGCGTTCCTGGGGATAGCCTGGATCGATCGGCACGTACCCGCCGCCGGCTTTGAGCACGCCCAGCAGCGCGACGATCAGATCGAGCGAGCGCTCCATGCACACGCCGACACGTATCTCTGGCCCCACGCCGAGCGTGTGCAGATAGTGCGCCAGCCAGTTGGCGCGCCGATCGAGATCGGCGTAGGTATAGCTCTGGTTATCTGCAACCACCGCGATCGCATCCGGCGTGCGCTTGGCCTGCTCCGCAAACAGCTCATGCACGCAGCGATCGGCAGAAAAACCGGCGCTCGTCGCGTTCCATGCGTCGATCGTCTGCTGCTCGGCGGCGGTCACCAGCGGCAGCGACCAGATGCGCTGCTCCGCGTCGGCCGCAATCTGCGCGAGCAACTGCTGAAGCTGCCCGATCATCCGCTCGATCGTCGTGGCCTCGAACAGATCCGTGGCATACTCAAAAACGCCCCGCAGTCCGGCCGGCGTTTCTTCCATCACCAAACTTATGTCAAACAGGGCAATGTCACGCTCAAGCACAAGCGGCTCAAGCACCAGGCCAGGGGCTTCCAGCGCGCCGGTTGGCGCATTCTGGAGCACAAACATCGCCTGAAAGAGCGGATTGCGGCTGAGATCGCGCTGCGGCTGAAGCTCCTCCACCAGCAGCTCAAACGGCAGCTCCTGATGCGCGTATGCGCCCAGCGCCGTCTCGCGCACGCGCCCGAGCAGCTCACGAAATGATGGATTGGCGCTGAGATCGGTGCGCAGCGCCAGCGTGTTGGCGAAAAAGCCGATCAGCCCTTCCAGATCGTCCTGCGTGCGATTCGCGATCGGCGTGCCGACCACGATCTCAGGCTGATGCGTGTAGCGCGCCAGCAAGACATTGAACGCCGCCAGCAGCGTCATAAACAGCGTCGCGCCTTCGCGGCGACTCACGCGGTTGAGCGCATCGGTCAGGGAGCGATCGATCGTGAAGGAGCAGCGCGCACCGCGAAAGCTCTGCACGGCAGGACGCGGCCAGTCGGTCGGCAGATCCAGCGTCGGAGTGCCTGCGCCGGCGGGATCGAGCTGCTGCCGCCAATATTCAAGCTGCGCCTCCAGAACTTCACCGTCCAGCCACTCGCGCTGCCACATCGCGTAGTCGGCGTACTGGATCGGCAGCGGTGCCAGCGGCGACTCCTGCCCGGACGCGAACGCGCTGTAGAGCGCAACCAGCTCACGCACGAGCACGCCCAGCGACCAGCCATCCGAGATAATATGATGCATCGTCAGCAGCAGCACATGCTCGTCGTCGTTCACACGCAGCAGCCCGGCGCGCAGCAGCGGCCCGTGTGCGAGATCGAACGGGCGGCGCGCTTCCTCCAGCGCCAGCCGCCGAACCTCGGCATCGCGCTCCGGCGCTGGCAGAGCGCGGAGATCGACGAGCGGCAGCAGAGCGTCGGCCGGCTGCTCCGACTCGGGAGCGACAACCTGCACCAGCTGACCATCGACCGTCGCAAAGGTGGTGCGGATGGCCTCATGCCGGCGGATAATCTCGGCGAGGCTCTGATGGAGCGCGGGAAGATCGAGGCGTCCGCGCAGGCGAACCGCGCTCGGCAAATTGTAGGCGGTCATTCCCGGCGCGAGTTGATCCAGAAACCACAGCCGCTGCTGAGCGAATGATGGCAGGAAAATATAAGCTTCGTGTGGCGTCATGTGGGCTTTCTCATTCGGCTTCGGGGTTCAAGGCGCGCTGGAGCGCAGATGAGCATAGCTGAGACTACCGCCTGCGAGCGTGTCTCAGTAACCGTGATCAGGCATGACGATGCCGGTTAGCCAGGCTGAGCCACGGGAAATTATTACAATGGAAACATGCAGAGGCGGCAAAATCGACGGCGTGAGTATAGATCAGGCGATCCGAAATGTCAAGATTTAGCAAAAATGTCGCGCAAGCCAGACGGGTGATCAAGAGCGCCCAGGACAAGCTTTTTTAGCTTCGCGAGGAGCAAATAACGCCGATCTGATGCGTAAGCTCACAGTGTGGTGATCTCCGCCTTTCCAGTACCTGATAGAGGCTCACTCTGTGATATAAAGTGCTTGACAGCGCTTCAGCCGCCCTCTATAATCCGCAGCATGGCATCGATACACCGTCTGCATCCACCGCTGCCCGAATCATCCGAGCTTCACGATCGCGCGGTCGACAACCTGCGCTTTATTCGTGAAACCATGGAGGCAGCGACATCGTTCACCGCCGTTTCCGGCTGGGGCCAGGTGATCGTGGGCATTACCGCGCTGATCACCGCCGGCATCGCGACAACGCTAGCGCAGCCGGATGCATGGCTAGTGCTCTGGTTAGGCGAGGCGCTGCTTGCAATTGGCATCATCATTGCGGCGACGGTGCGCAAAACTCGGGCAGCCAGCATGCCGCTCTTTTCGGCGCCGGCGCGCAAGTTTGTGTTCAGTTTTTCCCCGCCGCTGATCGCCGGCGCCATACTCACCCTGATTCTCTATCAAGCCGGTGCTACCGGCCTGATTCAGGGAATGTGGCTCCTGCTCTTTGGGACCGGCATCGTCACCGGCGGCGCGTTTTCGGTCAAGATCGTGCCGATCATAGGTATGTGTTTTATGGTGTTGGGCAGCATCGCGCTGCTCTGCCCGGCCTCCTGGAACACCTGGTTCATGGCCGCAGGCTTCGGCGTTCTGAATATCATCTGCGGCGTTTTGATCGCAAGGAGGCATGGTGGCTAAACGCACAACCGCAGCCCGCACACCAGCGCCTACCACGCAGCTTGAGGCACATCACTCCGAGCAGGTCTCCGCTCAGGCTGGCCCGGGTCAGGCACCTGAGCTGGATCGGCTGATCCACGAGCGCATGCGGCTGGGAATTGTCAGCGCGCTGGCCGTCAACGAGGCATTAACTTTTAATGATCTTAAGGAGCTTTTGCGCACAACCGACGGGAACCTGAGCGTCCACGCGCGCAAGCTGGAAGAGGCCGAATACATCACCTGCACCAAGTCTTTCGAGGGACGTGTCCCCAAAACCGAGTATCAGCTGACGGAGGTCGGACGCCGCGCGCTTGACCGCTATCTCGATCATATGGAAGCGCTGATTCAGGCGACGCGGAAACGCTAACCCCGGCCACAGGCTCTTTTTTTTGGACCGGAACTTTATGATACAAAGCTCTTTTTCGATCCTCACAAACAACGACTTCTCCGGCTCGATCAGCATAGACGACACCGATCGCCGGCGACCCAAAGGAGGCATCACATGGCAAACAGCATACAGGGACTGACACTCAGCTCCGACGATCCGCGCACCCTGGAAGAGATGTACCGGGCGGCTCTCCAGCAGGGCGAAGCCGACTCTTTTGCGGCAGCGATGGTATCCCGCTATGAGCGCGCGCCGGACAATCCGCTCTACGCGGCCTGGTACTACCGCTTGCAAACGCGTCAGCTGGACGACGAGACCGACGACGGCCGCATCGCCTGGCGCAGGGCGCTGCCGCTAGCCTTGCTCACCAGCCTGGTGTTTGCGCTGCTGACCAACTCGCGTTTCACCTTCTCCAGCGAGGCGCCCTATCTGGTGTTGTTCTGGTCGCCGATCGTCGCCGTGCTGGTCTACCTTTTTCTGCTCCTAGAAAATCCCGCCTACCGCCAGCGGGCGCTGCCGGCGCTGGGAGGCGTGGTAGCTGCCGCCGCGTACGTTTTTGTGCTCTCGCTCTGGCAGGCGGGTGAGACCTACCAGATCTTGATGGTGCTTCACTTGCCGGTGCTGGCCTGGCTCGGCGTGGCATTCGGCCTGCTTGGCTGGTCATCGTCCGCACGTGAGCGCTTTGCCGTGCTGATCAAAACCGTGGAAATCGCACTCACTGGTGGAGTCTTCGGCGCCGGCGTGATCGCCTTTGTGCTGATCACCGTGGGCCTGTTCGAAGCGCTTGGTCTCGATATACCGTCGTGGGTGATCACCGCGCTCTTCGCGGGCGGGGCTGGATTGGTGCCGGTGATCGCGGTGGCGGTAGCCTTCCACCCCAAGCGCCCGGTGCTGGAGCAGCGTTTCAAACAGGGCCTGGGCCGGCTGGTCCCGATCCTCATGCGTCTGCTGCTGCCGCTGACTCTGCTGGTGCTGGTGGTCTATCTTTGCTTCATTCCCTTCAATTTTATGGCGCCGTTTCGCGAGCGAGAGCTGCTGATCGTCTACAACGTCATGCTTTTTGCGGTGATGGGCCTGCTGGTGGGCGCAACGCCTGTGCGCGCCAGCGACCTGCCCGCGCGCTACCACAGCTGGCTGCGCACGGCGATCCTGGCCGTGGCGGGATTGAGTGTTGTGATCGGTCTCTACGCATTGTCGGCGGTGGTCTACCGCACCTCGCTCGGCGGTCTCACGCCCAACCGGCTCACCGTGATCGGATGGAACACGATCAACATCGGCCTGCTGATCGCGCTGCTCTACCGCCAGTGGCGGGACGGCCGCGCGCAGTGGATCGACTCGCTCCAGCGTGTAGTGAGCGTCGCACTCGTGATCTACGGCGGCTGGGCGCTGTTTCTGGTGCTGGCGCTTCCGCTCCTGTTTTGGGGCGCGTAGCCGGATTGGGAGCTGGAAAAAAGATCTGGCAGGCATCTGCGAACGCCGTGCATCAACACGAGGCAGCTATGGAATTACATATTCGCAACATATCCAAGACCTATGCTAACGGCGTGCAGGCGCTGAAGGACGTGACGCTCACGATTCCGGTGGGTATGTACGGCCTGCTCGGCCCGAACGGCGCCGGCAAGTCGACGCTGATGCGCATTCTGGCCACACTCCAGGAGCCCGACGCAGGCAGCGTCAGGCTCGGCGACATCGACGTGCTGCGCCAGAAGGCCGAGGTGCGCCGGACGCTGGGCTACCTGCCGCAGGAGTTCGGCTTCCATCCCAGGGCGAGAGCGGAGCGGCTGCTTGAGCACTTCGCGGTGCTGAAGGGCATCGCCGAGCCGGGAGTGCGCCGCGATGTCGTCGAGTCGCTGCTGCGGCAAACGAACCTGTGGGATGTGCGCAGACAGAAGCTCGGCACCTTCTCGGGCGGCATGCGGCAGCGCTTTGGCGTCGCGGTGGCGCTGCTGGCCAACCCAAAGCTGATCATCGTCGACGAGCCGACGGCGGGGCTAGATCCGGCCGAGCGCGTGCGCTTCTTGAACCTGCTGAGCGAGATCGGCGAGGACAGCGTGGTAATCCTTTCGACGCACATCGTCGAAGATGTCGAGGAGCTGTGCCAACATATGGCGATCATCGACCGGGGCGCGATTCTGCTTGAGGCGGAGCCGCTGCGCGCGATCGCCGAGCTGCGGGGCCGAATCTGGCACCGCACCGTGAGCCGAGGCGAGCTGCCGGCCCTTGCGAGGGAGATGCCGGTGATCTCGACGAAGCTGCTGGCCGGACGGACGATCGTCCACGTCTACGCGGAGTCATCGCCGGGCACGGAGTTTGAGCCGGTCGAGCCGGAGCTGGAAGACGTGTACTTCAGCGTCATGGAAGGCCACCACGGCCGGCGGATCGTCGCGCCGGAGACGGCAGCGGAGGTGGCAACGTGAGGCTGCGCGAAGTTTTCCGCTACGAGATCGAGTACCGCCTCCGCAGCGTGTCGACCTGGATGTACGCCGGGTTCCTGTTCTTGCTTGCGGCCTGGATGTTCCTTGCCACCTCCGACGAGAGCGGCATCGCCGCCCATGCCAACGCGCCGGAGCGGCTCGCCGGGGGCTCCGCGCTCGTCGGGACCGTCGGCCTGCTGGTCACGGCGGTGCTCTTTGGCAGCGCGGCGGTCCGCGACGTCGAGGTCGGGATGGAACCGCTGCTCTTCACCTCCCCGCTGCGCAAGGCCGAATACCTTGGCGGCCGGTTTCTCGCCGCGCTGGCGACCAACGCCGTCCTCATCGTGGCGATCCCGCTGGGATTTCTGGCCGCCACGAGGTTTATAGGCTCGTTCGAGCCGGAGACGGTCGGCCCGTTGCGGATCGGCGCGTACGTGCAGCCCATCCTGCTCTTCCTGCTGCCGAACCTGGTTCTCGCGGGAGCGATCCTGTACACGATCGGGATGTTTGCGCGGAAGGTCGTTCCGGTGTACCTGGGCGCGATCGGCCTCTTCATCAGCTATCTCGTCGCGATGAATGCTCTGGGCCAGATCGAGAACCCGCTGCTATCGGTGCTCACCGATCCGATCGGGATGCGCACGCTGCAAGAGACAACCCGGTACTGGACGGCGGCGGAGCGCAATGCCCGGCTGATCGGCTTTCCCGCCGACCTCCTGTTGAACCGCGCGGTCTGGCTCACGGTGGCTGCGGCTGTGCTCGCGCTGCTGCACTGGCGCTTCCGGTTTGCGCACGCCGGCGTCGACGGCCGCAGAAGCAAGACGCGGCAACCGGTCGGCGAGCCGCTGGCGGAGCGATCCCGGCCGGTAGAGGTTCCGCGCGTCGCCGGCTCGTTCGGCTTCCCCATGGCGGCGCGGCAGATGCTCGCGATCGCGGGCCGATCGCTGGCGGAGATCATGGCGAGCCGCTGGTTCGTCGCGGTGATGCTCGGCTGCACGGGCCTTACGCTGCTCTGGGGCTGGAACGTGGGCGACACCGTCTTCGACACGTCCACGTGGCCGGTTACGCTCCTGGTGGCCGGGACGGTCCTGGCTGAGCGCGTCAATCCCCTGATCTACGCGCTGATCGCCGTCTACGCGGGTGAGCTGGTGTGGAAGGACCGTGACGCGAACGTGGACGAGATCGCGGATGCCGCGCCGGTGCCGGAGAGTGTCGCGCTGCTCGGCCGGTTTCTGGCCCTCGTCACCCTGATCGTGATGTTCCAGGCCGCGTTCCTGGTCGGCGGCATCCTGATCCAGGCGCTCCAGGGCTACTACCGCTTCGAGATCGGCCTCTACCTCCAGATTCTCTTCGGGCTGAATCTGGCCGACTACGTGCTCTTCGCTATGCTCACCATGACGATCCAGGTGCTTGTGAACCACAAGTATCTCGGTCACATCGTCGTGCTCATGGCCCTTCTGTCCACGATCGCCCTGCAAATGCTCGGGATCGTCGAGCACCACCTGCTGCTTTACAACACCGACCCGGGATGGACCTACTCGGATATGAACGGCTTCGGCCCGTTCATCGAGGCGATCGTCTGGTTCAAGCTTTACTGGGCGGCGTGGGCGCTGCTGCTGGCGGTGCTCGCGATCGTGTTCTGGGCGCGCGGTCGTGAGCCTGGTCTACGACGCCGGCTCAGCCTGGCGCGCGCCCGCTTCACCGGCCCGATCGCACGTGTGGGCACGGCGGCGATCGCGCTGATCCTCATGCTGGGCGGCTTCATCTTCTACAACACCAACATCTTGAACGAGTACCGCACGACGGCCGAACAAGGCGCGCCGCAGGCCGAATACGAGACGCGCTACAGTCGTTACGAGGACCTCCCGCAGCCGACGATCGTCGACGCGGAGCTGCGCGTGGAGATCTATCCAGATCAGCCGGCGGTGGATCTACGCGGCAGCTACAGCCTGGTGAATCGAACCGACGAGACCATTGATGCGGTGCATGTGTATCTCAATCCCGAGATCGAGGCGCGCTCGTTGTCATTCGATCGAGCGGCCGAGCCGATGCTCGTGGACGAGGAGGTCGGCTACCGGATCTATGAGCTTGAGCAGGCGCTGAAGCCGGGAGATTCGCTGAGTCTCGCGTTCGATGTGGCGTTCCAGCCGCAGGGCTTTCGCAACAGCGACAATCAAACGGGCGTGGTCGGCAACGGCGCGCACTTCGACCGGCGATGGCTGCCGTTCATCGGCTACCAACCGGCCTTCGAGCTGCCCAACGGCGATGAACGGCAGCGCCTGGGTCTCCAGCCCCAGCCGTCGCTGCCGCCAGCGGACGACCCGGAGGCGCGGCGGTACCGCTGGAGCGTGCGCAACGAGGATCTCGTCAGCGTGGATGCGATCATCGGCACGGCGGCCAACCAGATCGCTGTCACGCCGGGCGTGCTGCGCCGCAGCTGGACCGAGAACGGACGACGCTACTTTCACTACGCGACCGAGACGCCAACCTCGTTCGGCGCGACGATCTTCTCCGGCAAATACGCGGTGCTCGACGATCAGTGGAACGACGTCGCGCTCCAGATCTTCTATCATCCAGCTCATACCTACAACCTGGACCGGATGGTACGCAGCATGAAAGCGTCGCTCGAATATTTCACCGATCAGTTCGGGCCGTACCCGGACAAGCAGCTGCGCATCGTCGAGTTCCCGCGCTACGGAAATTTCGGCGTCGCGCATCCGCACACGATTGCCTTCGCGGAGGATGCCTTTCTCAGCCACGTCAAGCAAGGCGAGGTCGATCAGCCGTTCTTCGGGACCGCGCACGAGACCGCGCATCAGTGGTGGGGCGGACAGATACGGAGTGCCCAGGTTCAGGGCGCGGCCTTCCTCTCGGAGTCGCTCGCCAACTACAGCGCGATGATGGTGGTCGAGAAGACCTATGGTCGCGAGGCAGCCCGCCGAGTCTACGACTTCCAGATGGAGCGCTACCGCCTCGGCCGGGCGTCGCAATCGCGCGAGGTCCCGGTGCTCGAAGTCGAGGATCAGCCGTATATCGCCTACCGCAAGGGCGCGATCGCGCTGTACACACTGCGCGAGCACATCGGCGAAGAGGCCGTCAACACAGCGCTGCGCCGCTACTTCGAAAAGTATCGCGACGCGGAGCCGCCCTACCCGACAGCGCTCGATCTGTACGCCGAGCTACGCGCCGTCACGCCCGACTCGCTTCAGTATCTGCTCAAGGACCTGTTCGAGGATGTGATCCTCTGGGATGTCGAGGCTGAGCGCGGCGTCGTCGAGCCGACCGGCACCGGCGCGTTCCAGGTGACGCTGGATGTGCGGGCGCGGAAGGTGCGGGCCGACAGCGCCGGCAACGAGACCGAGACACCAATGGACGACTTGATCGAGATCGGCGTGTTCGCGCCCGGCGAAGGCGACAGCATGGGCGAGCCGCTCTACCTGAAGCAGCACCGCATTCGTAGCGGCCAGCAGACAATCACGGTGACGGTGCCGCGCGAGCCTGCCCGTGCCGGCATCGATCCCTACCACAAGCTAATCGATCGCCAGGGCGACGATAACGTCGTCGAGCTGGAAGCCGACGAAGCGGGAGCCGTTTCGAGCGGTCCATGAGCCTGAGGGCGGATACCAGGCGCAGGCAGCGGATGTATCACTGCTGCCTGCTGCCGCTCTAGCCGTCCTCCTAACCTCCTGGCGGCAAGCGATCTCTGCGTCTCGATATTGAGCGATCCTGCGCCACGTCCAACTATCCGTTGACATCTGCTCACCCCTCGCCTATACTCTTCTTAACCCCCTGCCACCGCGCCTGTCAGCCGCCGCATCATCCTTGCGCGTGGCTCATAGTAGCTCGACTCTTCGATGCGTACCTTGCATCTCACGGGACGCGGTGTCTGGTCTATACAGGCCGTTTCCCCATGCCTGATCGATCTGTCGCAGCGTGGGGCACCGCGAATGGGCACCTCCCGAGCGTCCGTTCATCGCGGTACAGTGTACGACGACTCGTTAGGAGGGGCGCGCCAGGCTCTCTTTCACGAGCGTGCTTCTCCGTGGCCTGAGCAAAATCATCGGCGCAGTTTATGTAAACCACCGGCGCGTCAGACGCCGCCCACGCAACCGCGCCCAGCCAAGCATCGCGCCGCGCTCATGGCCACTACACTCATGCTGGCGGTGCCGGCTCAGCCCAGCGCCTAGGCCAGCTCAATACGCAGCACAACACCAGCGCCTGAACTCCATGAGCCGCGACAGTGGCGTTAGGCGTGCGGCGCTCGCCATCGGCGCACGGACACATCGCTTCCTCCAGGCGCGAGGACGGATGAAATGTCCAGGGAGAAGGACACAATGATGATCCTGCCCACGGTCCTCGGCCTCGTCGTCGGCATCTGCTGCTATGTTGGCGTCTTGCATCTGTGGCTTGGCTGGCGACAGCCCGAGACGGCAATTCGCCTCACCTTTGCCCTGCTGTGCTTCTGCGTGGCCGGGATTGCCCTGTCGAGTGTATTCCTTTACCAGTCCGCGACGGTGGCGGCCTATATCCTCGCCCTGAAGTGGCAGCTGGCGTGCGTCTTTGTGGCCGCCGCACTCCTGGTCTGGTTCATCGCCGAGTCTACCCGCATCCGACCGATCTGGCTGCTGCTCACGTTGAACGGCATCATCGTCGTCGGGCTCGTAGTCAATTTCGTCTCGCCCTTTGGTCTCTTTTTCACACAGGTGGATGGGATCGCCTCGCTGGTGCTGCCCTGGGGTGAGCGCATCACCTATCCTATCGGAACAATCCTCAGCAATTGGAGATGGCTAGCGCGGACGTACCTGGTGCTCATCCACCCGTTCGCCTATTACGCCTGCTATCGCCAATACCGGCGGGGCGAACGCGGGGCGGCCCTGAGTCTGGCCCTGAGCTTGAGCATCTTGCTGCTGGCGCGCTGGCACGATCATCTGGCGCTGGCGCGTGGCATGCCCGCGCTCTCGCTGGTGGAGTACGGCTTCCTGGCGCTGATCGTCGTGATGAGCCTGGGCGTGCTGGACGATCTGATCCGAGTGGGACTGATCAAGCAGGAGCTGAGCGCCAACGAGCGGCGCTGGCGTGAGCTGCTGGAAAGCGTCGAGCTGGCGGTCGTCGGCCTCGATCACGACGGCCGGATCGACTACGTCAACCCCTACTATCTGCGCCTGACCGGTTTCGCGCGCTACGAGGTTCTGGGCCGCGCGTTCACTGTGTTCGTACCTGAGCGCGTCCGGCCACGCCTGCTGACGCTCGCCGGGCAGATCCGAGCCGGCGTGACATTTCCACCGTACATCGAATTTTCCCTTATCACCCGCAGCGCCGACGAGTGCGTGATCGGCTGGTCGAACGTGCGCCTGCGAACACCTGACGGTCGCTTCGCCGGCACGCTCAGCATCGGCGCCGATTGCACCGACCGAATCGCGGCGGAAGGCGAG
>DASWTQ010000419.1:0-6832 GCA_036402055.1 Herpetosiphonaceae bacterium | reverse complement strand
GAGCTGCGGAAACATTCGCCCGAAGCTGTTCGCGTGGTAGTGCTTATTCTCGCCGGCCGGCGGCAGATCTGTGGGCTGGCCCTCGGCCGACGTTTGGGCTTGTGCCGGCTCAAGCGATGCGCCGGCGCCCACGGCTGCTATCAACATGCTGGACCGGACCAGAAAGTTGCGACGGCTTTGGGTGGCTTGCTTGCGCTGCTGGGCATGTGCTGACGGGTCGTCGTGTCGGTCCTGGCTTAGCGGTTTCGGCTCCTCAGCGGTTGACATTGCGGGGACTCCTTGGCAAACTAGCAAGACTCGCTCGATCCTGGATGCTGGACACTCACGCGCTCCGAATCCTGGCCTGCCATCGCACGGTGCTGCCGGCCGAAGTCGCGAAGGCAGCGGCGTACGACGCGCTCGACGACACAGAAGGAAAATCCTGTGCGTGGAGGCGTCTTTGCTCCTACGACGTTGAGCCGGCAGGTTTGTGCCAGGTGTTTAGGCTTAAGGGGGATGGCCCCTGAAAGGCGTAGCGTACAGATTCCCGAAAAGCTGGTGTGCTGCTAGTACATCATGTTTGGTGCTGCACAGGGTATCGGTTTTCGATAAAAAAGCGATATAATTTTCAGGCAACCCCCCACGGCTACGCGTAAAGATGGATTGCTTATCATTCACGCCTCAGTCTGGATGCTATGTCCGGGCCGTTCGTCGATGTCGTGAGCGCACGCTCCCGGCGCGATCTGCGTGACGATAGCAATCCACCGATCATCACCTAACCATCTCCTACAGCCAGATGCGAGTCTTGAGCGCCGGTAGCTTTAGAGGAATTACGATGGCAGACACTGCTGAGCAGTTTTTTTCGCTGGGTCCGTGGGTTCGCCGCCGCCGGAAAGCGCTTGATCTGACCCAGGTTGCTTTAGCGCACCGGGTTGGCTGCGCCGAGGTGACCATCCGCAAGATTGAAGCCGATCTCTTGCGTCCCTCGCGCGCGATCGCGGAGCGGCTGGCGCGCTGCCTGGATATTCCCCAGGCTGATCGAGAGATATTTCTTCAGGTTGCCAGTGGTGAGCGCCATGTGACGCGCCTGGTGCCGCCGGCCTCAGGTGTTGATCGACTGGCGCTGCCTGGTGCTGTGGAAGAGCCGCCGGTAGCATGCCTGCCTATCGACGTCATCGCCGATCCCGCGCCGCTGCCGCCCGGCTCATATATGCCACTTCGGCGCAACCCGCTCTTCGTCGGCCGGGAACACGACCTGCGGCAGCTGGCCTGTGTTCTCAACAGCGGCACTGCGGCGATCGGTCGGCTGGAGGTCGCGGCGGTGACGGGCCTGGGCGGTGTCGGCAAGACGCAGCTGGCCTGTGAGTTTGTTCACCGCTACGGACAGTTTTTTCGCGGCGGCGTGTTCTGGCTGAGCTTTGCCGATCCTGCGGCGATCCGCGCGGAAGTAGCTGCCTGTGGTGGCGTGGATGGCATGCAGCTCAGCGCTGAGTTTGGCGCGCTGCCGCTGGATGAGCAGGTGCGTCAGGTGCTGCGCGCCTGGAAACGGCCGATTCCTCGGCTTCTGGTATTTGATAACTGCGAGGATGCGGCGCTGCTCGACCAGTGGCAGCCACAGCACGGCGGCTGTCGCGTCTTGATCACCAGCCGCCGCCATCATTGGGACCCGGCGCTTGGCGTGCATTCTGTGCCGCTGGATGTGCTGCCGCGTCGTGAAAGCATTGCCCTGCTGCGCACATTTCGCGCGGACCTGCCGTCAGCCGATGCCGATCTCCAAGCGATCGCCGACACGCTGGGCGATCTGCCGCTGGCGCTGTACCTGGCCGGCAGCTTTCTGGCCAGGTATCGTCACGCGCTGACGCCCGCTCACTATCTCCAGCGCCTGCGCACGCCGACGATCCTCGACGATCATTCCCTGCGCGAGGCCGGGCTTTCGCCGACCAGGCATGTGCAGCATGTGGCGCGTACCTTTGAGCAAAGCTATGTCCGTCTCGATCCCGCCGATGCAACCGATGCCTTAGCCCGCACGCTGCTTGTTCGCGCGGCCTGCTTCGCGCCTGGCGAGCCGATCCCGCGCTGGCTGCTGCTGCACACGCTCAGCCCAAGCGACGATCCCGATGCCGCGCTGCGTGCCGAGGATGCCGTGAATCGCTTGATCGACCTGGGCCTGCTTGAGACCACGCACGCCGAGGCGCTACGCTTGCACCGGCTGCTGGTGGCCTTTGTTCGTACCGTCGCGGTAGACGTAGAGGCACAGCCGGCCGTGGAATCCACGATGCTTCAGGTCGCCGATCGTCTCAACCGCGCGGGCGATCCCTGGCCACTGATGGCGCTCCAGCAGCATCTGCGTTTCATCACCGATAGTACTCAGCACCGGAATGCCCAGGCAGCCGGGCTTTATAGCGCGCTGGGCATGCATATCCGGCTGCTCGGCAACTATGCGGAGGCGCGGCGTTACGTGGAGCAAGCCCTCGCGATCCAGCAACAGCTGTGCGGCACCGAGCATCCCGACACCGCGCGCGGCCTGAGTAATCTGGGCGTGGTGCTCTGGCGGCAAGGCGAGTATGCGGAGGCGCAGCGCCATCTTGAGCAGGCGCTGGCGATCCAGGAGCGCGTGCTGGGCCTTGATCACCCGGACACCGCGCAGAGCGTGTACACGCTGGGCGGCGTGCTCTGGTTCCAGGGAAGGTATGTCGAGGCACGGAGCCATGCCGAGCAGGCGTGGGCGATCCAGCGGCGGGTGCTCGGCGCGGAGCATCCGGCAACAGCACGCAGCCTGTCCAGCCTCGGCGTCGTGATGGAGTCGCTGGGCGAGTATGCGGAGGCGCAGCGCCGTCTTGAGCAGGCGCTGGCGATCCAGGAGCAGATCCTGGGCGCGGAGCATCCCGACACGGCGCAGACGATGGTCAGCCTGGGCGTTGTGTTGTGTGCGCAGCAGGAATACACGTCGGCGTCACGCTTCTTGCTGCAAGCGCTGGCGATTCACCAGCGGGTGCTCGGCGCGGAGCATCCAGGCACGGCCCTGAGCCTGATGAGCCTGGGCAGCCTGCTGCACGCACAGGGTCGCTACGCCGAAGCACAGAGCTACTATGAGCAGGCGCTGGCGATTCGAGAGCGGGTGCTTGGCGCAGAGCATCCCGACACGGCGACAACTTTGTATTGCCTGGGGCTCGCGCTGCAACAACAAGCTGCTGTGCCGGCAGCGCGGGATTGTTTTGTGCGCTCCCTGGACATCTTCGAGCGGCGGCTTGGCCCGAGCCATCCGACGACGAAAGCTGCGCAGATGGCGCTGGATGATTTGGAACAAATGAACAAGTAAACAAGGGAACAAAATTTAGATGTGAAGCGCCTAGCGGATAACTGGTTCTAGGTTCTCGTTTTGGCCCTCACCCTCTATCCCCCTTCCCCGAACCTCGCCAAGCTTTTGGCTCGGTTGCGGCAAGCGAGGGGGAAGAGCGACACCTGTTGGCTTGTCTATTTCTTGGTTCTTGGTTCTTGGTTCTTGGTTCTTGGTTCTTGGTTCTTGGTTCTTCTCGTCTTTCTCGGTCCAGATTTTGCTCTATCACATCTATTGACACCACTTTTCAGGGTGCCTATAATTCAGCAACCTAATGCTATGCAAGGAACTTGTATGCTCCGCATATCCCGACTGCTCAGCCTCTTTCTGGTCGGACTTCTCACACTGGCATTTGCTATAACGCCGCGTCAAAGCCGCGCCGCCGCGCAGATCATCGATCCGGCGCTGACGCAGCAGCTCCAGACCGCAGCGCCAGGGCTGCCGCTTTCCGTGATCGTGACCTTTGACGCGCAGCCGACACTCACACAGCTGACCGACCTGCTCAACCTCGGCGCGTCGATCGCTCCGCTGCGGCGGCTGCCGATGGTCGGCGTACTGGCGACGCCCGCGCAGATCGAGCTGATCAAGCAGCTGAGCGGCGTGCGCTCGGTGTATGCGAATCAGCGGCTGCAATACTTCTTGCGCGAGAGCGTCAACACGATCGGCGCGGCCAGCGTGTGGGCCGACTACGGCTACCAGGGCGAGGGCGTCGGCGTCGCGGTGGTCGACACCGGCATCGACGGGCTGAATCCCGATCTCCAGTACGGCTCGAAGACCGTGCAAAATACCAAGGTGATCGGGCTACAGTATGCCGCCGGTGTGGATCTCGATATGCTGAATTTGCCGGTCTGGTATCTTGAGAATCTGCCCAATACCGATACCAGCGGCGGCCACGGCACGCATGTGGCGGGCATCATCGGCGCGTCTGGGGCGGCCAGCAGCCAGTACTATCGTGGTGTGGCGCCGCGCTCGAATCTGATCGGCCTCGGCGCGGGCGAGGCGATCGAGATTTTCACGGCGCTGGCCAGCTTCGACTGGATCATCGCGCATAAACAGCAGTACAACATTCGGGTCGTCAACTGTAGCTGGGGTAACATCATTCCCGGCTTCGATCCCAACAATCCGGTCAACGTCGCGACTAAAGCGCTCCACGACGCGGGCATTGCGGTGGTCTTCGCCTCGGGCAACTCCGGCTCCAACACCGATACGCTGAACACCTACAGCGTCGCGCCGTGGGTGATTGGCGTGGCGGCGGGCGACAAAGACGGCCGCAACGTGTCGTTCTTCTCGTCGCGCGGCATTCCCGGCAGCGATTTCTACCACCCGACGCTGACCGCGCCGGGCTATCTGATCGCCTCGGATCGCGCGGTAACCGGCGTGGCAACCAACGTGCCCAACCTCGCCACCGATCCGCTCTATCTCCAGCCGCAATATCTGCCCTACTACACGGTTGCCAATGGCACCAGCATGGCCGCGCCGCACGTCTCGGGAACGATCGCGCTGATGGTGCAGGCTAATCCGAATCTCACGCCGGATGTGATCAAACGTGTACTGATCAATACCGCTACGCCGCTGCCGGATTATCAGGAGTACGCGGCGGGCGCGGGCTATCTCAACGCTCGCAAAGCCGTCGAGACCGCCAAGCAGATCAAGAATGTGCGCAAATATCGCGATCCACGAACCGGTGAGGAACATCAGGTCTACGATCAGACCAGCACCTGGACCGGCAACGTCGGTGTGAGCCTGCCCGGCCTGGCCGCCAGCGATACGCGCACGATTACTGTTGCGCCCGGCACGCTCTCGCTGGATGTGGCAGTCGATTGGAGCACGATCGCCAGCGATCTCAACCTGTACCTCTACAATCCGCAGGGCGCGCTCGTCGCCAAGTCCGAGGTGATCCAATCGGTCTACAACTACGCCAACGAGACTGTACACGTCAATAATCCCGTGGCCGGAACCTGGACCGTCAAGGTCAGCGGCTTCCTCAATATTCCGCAGGACTATCGCGCGACCAGTAACGGCGTGGTGCTGGTCAATCCGTAGCGCTGCGCAGCTTCCCACTTCCAAGATAGCCAGCGGCGGCACTCAGTCGATCGTGAGTGCCGCCGCTGCATTGTGTAGCCTGATCATTCCGTGTGGAACGTTTATCGGATCTGTTCTGCGAATTGCTGCTTAACCGTCCGGTTGATGTAGCTATTCAATCCTCGGCCGGCGCGCGCTAGCTCCTTCATGTGCTCAATCGCCTCACGTCCCGCACTTTCATAATCGTAGCGATAAACGCCTCCCCTGCTAAACTCCACGGTTATCGAGTCATCACCGATTTCATACGCGACAACGCCTGAGTCACCGCTAAGGTTTTGATACTGTTCCATATTGCCCCTTTCAAGCTGAAATCCTTAAGCCAGCATGGTTTCGCTTAACAAAAGACAAAGCTGGTGTGCATGGAACGAGGCTGCGAACACAGCAGTGATTGTATCATGCAAGGCTGTGGCTGTGGAGACGGAACGTTTATGCGCTCTTTCGATCACGATCTGCCTTACTAGGTTCTGTCTGACAATAATGGCACAGCGCATGATGCCGGTATCCTCAACGAGGAGGAATTATGCGACGCCACGAATTAAGCGACCAGCAATATGCCTTGATCGAGCCATATTTGCCGCACCCATCGGGGCAAGCGGGCCATCCCTGGAACGATCATCGGCTGATCCTGAATGGCTTGTTCTGGAAATTGCACACCGGTGCCCAATGGCGGGATATTCCTGACCGCTATGGACCGTGGCAAACCAGCTACGATCGCTATATCCGTTGGCGACGTGATGGCACGTGGGATCGTATGCTGGAAGCCCTGCAACTCCGCTTAGATCGTGCGGGCCGGATTGATTGGGAGCAGTGGGCGATCGATAGTACCTCCATTCGTGCCAGTCGATCAGCGGCTGGAGCCCGGAAAAAAAAGGAGCCGATCGCAGCGAACCACGACATCATGCGTTAGGCCGCTCACGGGGCGGCTTTGGGACGAAAGCGCATCTGCTGTGTGATGGTGCCGGCTTGCCGCTGGCCATCCTCGTCCTGCCGGGCCAGGCGCATGAGTCGACCCAGTTTGAGGAGGTGCTCACCAATGTGCGCGTTCCCCAACGCCGAGGTCGCCCACGGTGTCGTCCCCAACGGCTGGCCACCGACCGGGCGTATAGCAACCAACGTATCCGGCATTGGCTGCGCCAGCATGGTATTCGTGCCGTCATCCCGCCGAAAAAGCGGCGTGGTCGACCGAAGGTGGGACGACCTGTGACCTACAATCCGGATCACTATCGCGGGCGCAACGTCGTCGAACGCTGTATTGGCTGGCTCAAAGAGTATCGCTCCGTCGGGACCCGCTTTGAGAAACTCGCCCTCAACTATCGCATGATGGTCAAATTGGCGATGCTTGATCGTTATCTACGCTTGCTCGGCTAATGTCAGACAGAGCCTAGATGCTAGAGCCGCTGGACTCTTCTAAAAGTTTATTGCTTTTTACAAAAT
>DASWTQ010000418.1:0-48711 GCA_036402055.1 Herpetosiphonaceae bacterium | reverse complement strand
CCGCAGCTTCAAGCTGCGTCTGGCGCGCTGCCAGCTCGGACTGGCGCTGGCGCAATCCGGCGGATCGCTCTTCGGCGACGGCCAGCTCACGCGAGACCGACTCGACCTGCCGTGTAGTCTGCGACTGCGCAGCGCGGATCTGCTCCAGGGCTGCGCGGCGCTCCCGCATCTGCTCGCGATCTTCCTGAAGCGTCGCGGCTGCCGCCTCACGCGCCGCTCGCTTCTCGGCCAGCTCGGCAGCCAGCCGCGCCTCGGTCGCCTCGGCTGTGTGCAACTGCGCGATCGTCTGCGTCCACTGGATCGCGTAGTGCTGCCAGAGCAGCGTGTGCAGCTCGGACTCGACCGCGCCGACCGCCTCGGCGTCACGGGCCTGACGCTTGAGCGTGCGCAGCTGCGGCTCCAGCTCACTGACAAGATCGCTCAGCCGCACGAGATTGGTCTCGGTCTCACGCAGCCGGCGCTCGGCCTCGTGCTTCTTGGCCTGATACGGGCCGATCTCGGCCGCATCCTCGAAGAGCCGCCGCCGCTCCTCGGGCTGAAGCGCCAGCGCCGCATCGACCAGCCCTTGATTGATCAGCGTGTAGGAGGAGCCCAGCGGCGCGACGGCATCCATCACATCGCGCAGCCGGACGCGCGCCCGGTTGATGCTGTACTCGTTCTCGCCGCTGCGGTAGGCCCGCCGCCCGATCGTGACCTCGTCGTAGGGTAGCGGCAAGAGACGATCGCTGTTATCGATCGTCAGAAACACCTCGGCAAAGCCCATCGGCGCGCGGCCCTTGCCACCGCCAAAGACCAGATCCTCGGTACGCTTCGAGCGCAGATTGGCGAAGCTCTGCTCGCCCAGCACCCAGCGCACGGCATCGGCGACGTTCGATTTGCCGGAGCCGTTGGGGCCGACAACCGCCGTCACGCCAGGCGGAAACTCAAACGTCGTGCGCTGGGCAAACGTTTTAAAGCCGTAGATTTCCAGGCGTTTAAGATACATGTGGTGGAATCGTTTCTGTGGACATGGCAGGCGGCATTATAGCAGACATCACACGCTCTGCCGCAGACTTGCGCCGATCACCCGTTGCGGCGGCTCGGCGCGAATACCGGCTGCTCGTTGGGCTGCGGGCCGCGACGCCGAAACAGCAGCCGCCACCAGGCCGGTCGCGGCCGTGTGACATCCATGCCGCGCCGCAGACCTTCACCCAGCAGCGTAAAGCCGATCAGCGCCAGCACCGTCAGCGAGCCGGCAAAGAACGAGGCCCAGGGCGTGCGGTAGAGCTGAAGGAAGAACTGCGACAGCATCTGGCCCAGCTCGGGATAGCCGGCGGTGCGGAGATACTGCACGTCGAAGTTGCCGACCGAATCCTGGTACACGAAGCCGCCGCCGATGAAGTAGCCCAGGTAGCCCAGCTCGGCCACAACCAGCAGCGCCGCGCTCAGCTCGAAGGCGACCAGCATCGGAATGATCGACCAGAGTTGCGGCAGCACATGATGCCAGAGCAGGCCACCGGAGCGCCGTCCGATCGCGCGGGCACTCTCGATGAACGGCAGCTGTAGCACGGTCTGCGTCCGGCTTTTGACCAGCGCGGCCGTATCGCACCAGGCAGTCAGCGTCAGCGCCACCACAAAAACCGTCAGCGGCGGCCAGCCCTCCAGCGCCGTCAGCACCGCGATCGCGACGATCAGCAGCGGGATCGCCACGCTGACGCTGATCAGGCCGTCGATCAGGTAGGCCAGCCTGCCGCCGAACCAGCCCGCCAGCAGCCCAAAGCACACACCGATCGCCAGGCGTGCCAGCGCGATCGCCGCGCAGAGCAGCAGCGTCGGACGCACGGCCCACAGCAGGCGGCTGAGAATATCGCGGCCGACAATGTCGAGGCCCAGCGGATACTCGGAGCTGATGAACGGGCCGAGCGCGCGCATAGGATTGGGGCCGTAGACGACGCCGTCGACAAAGATCACGCCGCTGCTCTCCATCGGGTCGCGCGGCGCAAGTAGCGGGCCGAAGAGCGCCAGGCCCAGCATGATCGCGCTGATCAAACCGCCGACATACAATGAATAGTTGCGTGAGATTGCGCGCATGAATGCTCCATCGAGTGAGGAAACGTCGGGATTGCGGAGCGCCTACGCCAGCGGACGCTCGGCGGCATGTCTGAGTCGTGGATCGGCCAGATGCGAGACGATGCTGGCCAGCAGATCCGCCAGCAGCAGCAGCACGCCAAAGAGCACAAAAATAAAGGCCAGCAGCTCGGCATTGCCAAAGATCGGGGCCGCGCGCAGCGTGTTGTTGAGCGCGATCGTCTGCATAAACATGCGGCCCACGCCACGCCAGTCGAAGAGCGCCTCGACCAGAATTAGCCCGCTCACCAGGAAGCGCAGCGATTGGCCCATCGCCACTACTACCGGCGCGATGATGTTGGGCAGCGCATGACGGCGCAGCAGAGCGCTCCAGCTCAGGCCCTTGCCGAGCGCCACGCGCACATAGTCCTGCTGTAGCTCGTGCTCAAGCAGCCCCGCCGTGAGATAGGCCACATACAGCACGGGCCGCGCAGCCAGCGTGATCGTCGGGATGATCAGATGCGCGTCCAGGCCAAAGCCCTGGATCGGCACCACTGTGCCTCGGCCCCACCAAAAATAGCGCGAGCCGTAGAGGATCACCGCGATCAGCACGCTGCCCAGAAAAAAGCCCGGCAGCGCCGAGCCGATCGTCAGGATGAGCTGTGCGCGCGGCGAGATGCGGCGCGTCTGGCGATCGATCGCCAGGAGGCCGAGCAGCGGGCCGAGAATCACAACCAGCCCTAGCGCTACGCCAAGCAAAACGAGACTGTTGTTGAGCGGCGTTCGGATGTAGTCCGGGATCGCCACCCGATTGATCGCGCCGAAATCGCCGCTCAGGAGCCGCCGCAGATACGCGCCGTAGATCTCGGTGAACGGCGGCGCGGCCTCGCGATCGACAAGCCGACCGACCGCGTTGACAAACTGGCGCGGCCCGAAGGTGTTGGCGTAAAAAAAGCCAAAAGCGTTGAGCAGCGGAAGGAGCACGACCAGCAGCGCCAGCTTACGGATGATCAGGCGGACCACGACGATCTCCTCAGTTAGAAACGCCCGTAGCACAGGGTTAACCACCAAACCTGGCCTGCGGTTCAACGTTTTACCGAAAAACAACTTTTTCGAGCTACGACACACGATCGCAAGTAGCCGATCGTCACCTTTTTGACCATGCTCAGGACTATATTTAAGCGGACTAAAGGACTAGAGCGCTTCCTGAGTATCGGTGCGATGATTGCTACATCTTCCCACCCAACATTGTCATGTTCCTGCACATGCTTGTGATCAAGATGATCAACAAGTGTGTGAAGCCGCGAACATTGCAACAATCCAGTCTGGATGTGAGGTTTGGCTCATTTCTCGTCCAGGACGGCAGTATCTAAACAACAGGAACTACGTTTCTGTCATTGATGAAGTGTTAACTGGAGATTAAGGAGAGGAACCAGCCAACATTCAACAACAAAGGCCAATCGTTTTAGCACAGCCTGAGATGTTCAACATCGTAGTTGGAACGTTGTACCAAGGAGTCTGTCGATGGCAAAATTGTCGTACTGGCCGAGGTTCTTGCTGATTGCAACCGTCCTGCTGGTTCTGGCAGCGGCTGGTATTCCCCCCACCTTTGAGCAAGCACAGCCCCGATTCTCGTACATCGTCCAGGCGCGCAGCAGTGAAGCTGCCGCAGCTGCCGTGAGCAGCGTGGGTGGGACGGTTACTCAGACACTACGCATCGTCAATGGCGTAGCGGCCTCGCTGGATCAGGCCGCCGCCGCACGTCTGCGCGCCAACCCTGAAATGGCTTTACATGCCGACGGGCCTGTGCAGGCCAGCGGCGTCGAGAGCAGCCCGAAGCAAGCCGCACCACGGCGCGGGACAGTAGCCATGCCGGAGCAAGCCGACGAGGCAGCGACCGAGGGAGCCAGCGCGGAGACCTACACGCGTGACTACTTGCTGTACCCGGCGGCGGCGACCGGCGCGAATACGCTGCATAATCAGATGGTGCCGACGAGCAAAACCGAGTGTAAAGATCGGCGCGTGACAACCGCAACCAATCGCGAGAATCGCCCGCTGCGCGGCTGGGGCGTGACCGTCGCGGTCGTGGACTCGGGCCTGATGCAGATGGAAGGCGCGGCGGTGTGGACGCACAAAGACGCCGCGACCGGAACGCTGGTTGCCGAGGCTGCCGGGCGCTGCATCGTGTACCGCGATTTCCTGGAGCGCAGCGTCGAGAACGGCAACAAGTTCAAAGACATTAAGTCGTACAACAGCACCGACCAGCACGGCCACGGCACGCATGTGATCTCTACGATCGTCGACAACCGCCAGACGCAGCTTTCCAGCTCAACTCAGGCGACGCCGGTCGGTGTCGCACCGCAGGTCAATCTGCTGGTCGCGCGCGCACTCGACAAAGACGGCGCTGGAACCTACAGCACGGTCATCTCGGCGATCGAGTGGGTGGTGGCGAACAAGCAGACCTACAACGTGCGGGTGCTCAATCTGTCGCTGTACGCGCCGGTGCAGGGTCCATACTGGGCCGATCCGATCAACCAGGCAGTTATGCGCGCCTGGCAGGCGGGTATCGTCGTGGTCGTCGCAGCGGGCAACCAAGGCCCGGACGCGGGCACGATCACCGCTCCCGGCAATGTGCCGTACGTGATCACTGTCGGCGCGATCAAGAGCGGACGCTATACCGAGAGCGGCTACGACGAGCTGGCGACCTACTCCAGCCGTGGCCCGACCGAGTCCGCGTTTGTGAAGCCCGATCTTGTGGTGCCGGCGTCACGCACGATCGCGCCCATCCCCGACGACTCGACGCTGGCGCGGCTCATTCCTGAGGCCAGTATTCAGGAAACAGCGCGCGTGAACTACGGCATTGGCGCGCCGGCCAAAGAGCACACCTATTTCCGCCTGAGCGGCACCTCGATGGCAGCGCCTCAGATCAGCGGTGTTGTCGCGCTGATGCTGCAAGTCAACCCCAATCTGACCAACGACCAGGTCAAGTATCGCATCATGGATACGGCGCGCGCCGCGATCGATGCGACAACCGGCGAGCCGATCTACTCGATCTGGGAGCAGGGCGCGGGCCTGGTTAGCACCAGCGATGCCGTGTTTGCTACCTCGACCGAGAGCGCGAACGCGAACATGGATGTCAGCCTGGATCTGTCGAGCACGACGCACTACTGGGGCAATACGACCTGGGATGAGGCGAGCGGCGACTTCCTGCTCTTCGATCCGGTCACGGGCCAGACGCATGTTTGGGATGGTGGCCTCCGTACCTGGGCGGGCGGGCTGCGCACCTGGGCGGGCGGGCTGCGCACCTGGGCCGGTGGCCTCCGGACCTGGGCCGGCGGGCTGCGTACCTGGGCCGGTTCGACGGACACCTGGAGCGCCAGCGACTCGATGTGGGCCGGCGGGCTGCGCACCTGGGCCGGATCAACCACGGTGCCGTCGACGTCGGCGGCGTCGCGTGGAGAGCTACTGATTAGCGAATAACCTTTTGCAGATCAACGCAGCAGCGGACGAATCTCTTTCGTCCGCTGCTGTTTTTTTATGTAACGGCTGAGGTGTTGGCGAGCTACTCAAGCTGCTGGGCGGGAGTGAGCAGCGGTAGGAGTAATTGCAGCGTCCAATCCGCCTCGGGCACATGCTGCAATTGAATAAAGAAATCGATATTCTCAGTCAGCAGCTCAATCGCTCGCTCGCGATCGCCGCTGGCAAGCGCCATCTGAGCCTCAAGCCGCTGGAACCTGCCAAATTCTTCGCTCTCGGTATCGGATGCCAGCGGCCGCGCTTGCTCCCACCACTCCTGCGCATCTGCGATATTTCCTTGCTCAATCGCCAGCTCCGCCAGCGCAATCAGGCAATCGAGCTGCTCAGGCGGAAGATTAAGCTGAGCGATCAAGAACTGGCTCTGCAACAAATGCCGCTCAGCGCTCTCCCAGCGCTCAAGCCGCGTCAGAACACGGCCAAGATTGAGCAGCGCCCGCACCTGGTTGTAGGGATCACGTACAGCCGTGGCAAATTCCAGCGACTGAGCAAAATAGTCGTGCGCCTGCTGGTAGTCGCCCCTGTTGTATAACACTCCGCCCGCGTTATTGCTCAAGATTGCGGCCATGCGGGGATTGCCGATGCCTTCATTCAGCTGGATCGCCCGCCGGTAGGAGCGGAGCGCATCGGCCAACAATCCTTGAGTCTCCATGATCAGACCAAGATTGTTGAGCATATTGATCTGATCGACCAGATTACCGCTCTGCTCACTGGCAGCCAGCGCCTGCTCGACATAGGTCTGCGCCATGGCAACATCGGCCCGCTGCCAGGCAACGCCGCCCAGCCGATTCAAAATGCGAGCCTGCTCGTCATAAACCTGAAGCGGCTTGACACGTGTGAGCGCCTGATCCAGATAGTGCTGGGCCTGATCCAGATGTGCCTCACGAAAATACATAAAGCCAATATCGCTCAGAATGCGGGTATGCTCTAGCTCGGCCGCATGACCAGCGCCGGCTGCGACAATCGCGTCGACAGCGTGGGTGAGCCAGGTAAACGCCTCCCGCGTGTTCGCTTGATGCTCAAAGGTGCTGCCGATCTTGCGCTGGATTCGGGCGCGCAGGATCAGCTGCTCAGGGCTGGACTCAGTCCGCAGCAGATCCAGCAGACGGCCGTAGGTGTTACGCGCGCCCGAGGGATTGCCCGTGAGCGCCAGCACATCGCCCATGCCCTCGTAGGTCGCCGCCGTCAGCGCCCGGCCTGGCTGCGCGTCGAGCATCAGCGCGATCGCCGCCGCTTGCTCGTAGAGCGTCAGCGCCTCGCTGTTGGCATAGCGCGCCTGCGCCGATTGCGCCGCCTGCACAAAGTGAGGCAACGCCTGCGCCCAGCGCTCGGCGGCGGCATAATGATTGGCAAGGATCACCCGCTGCGCATCCAGCTCATCGGCGTAGAGTGTCTCGATCGCCGTCGCGACACCGGCATGAATGCGGCGGCGCTGCGCATACGACATGCTGTTATACACAACGTCGCGAACTAGCGCGTGTCGAAAGGCGTAGGCCAGCTCCGCCATATCGTGGCAGGGCGTCAACATGCCGGCACGCACAAGCACGTTGACATGCTCGGGCAGCCCAGCGGGATCGGCGACGATCTCGGAGAGCACTCGCAGCTCGAAGCGCTGGCCCAGCACCGTCGCCGGCAGCAGCGTGGAGCGGGCGGCGTCAGGCAGCTGATCCAGCCGCGCCATCATGAGCTGCTGGACCTCAACCGGCGTGGTGCTGTGGTCGATCGCGCGCGTACACACCCACGCGCCGCGCTCGTCGCGCTGAAGCGCTCCCGACTGGTGCAGATAGCGAATGATCTCTTCGAGCAGGACCGGCGAGCCATGGGTCCGATCGAGCAGCGGCTGTAGCTGCGAGGGAACATGCCCGTCCAGCAGCGACTGGAGCAGCGCCGCGCTCTGGGCCATGCTCAGCTCCGGCAGCGCGATCCGCAGCCCGTAGTCGACAGAGAGCCAGCCCTCGTCTGCTTCGGAGAATGAGCGCGAGCTGAGGCAGAGCAGAATCGGATAGTCGACCATCTCCTCCACCAGCCGCTGCACGATAGCCCGGCTCGACGCGTCAATCCAGTGAAAATCGTCGATCGCCAGCACCAGCGTGCGCGCGTGCGCCACAGCCAGAATCAGCGCGCTCAGCAGATCATGCAGCCGCTCGTGGCGCTGCTCCGGAGTCAGGGCCTGAGTCAGCACGGTTTCAGGGATCGGCAGGCCCAGAATCGGAGCCAGCAGCGGGCCGAACTGCTGCGACTGAGGCAGAAACTCGCCAAGCTGCTGCTGGGCCGCGATCGCCTGTGTGTTGCGATCGTCCCAGATCGACAAGCGCAGAATCTGTCGCAGCAGACGAGCGATCGTCGCGTACGGCGCGTTCTGCTCGTAGCTGGCGCAGCTATCGCGCACAATCAGCGTCGAGGTATGCGCCGATTGTAGATTGGTCAGCAGCTCCTCGATCAGGCGCGATTTACCCAGGCCCGGCTCGCTGGTCAGCACGATCAGCCGGCCCTCGCTGGCCTCGACGTTTAGCGCCGCCGCCGCCGCCTGGAGCATCTGTGCCAGCTCATCGGCGCGTCCTACCAGCGGCGCGGCATGAACGGCGGGCGCTGATTGATACAGCGGATCGCGCTTGTGGCTGATCTGAAAGATTCCCACCGGCCGCGAAAAGCCATCGAAGCTGATCGTCGGCAAGGCTTGTCCTTCGACGATCTGTCGCACCGCGCGATAGGTCAGCGACGGCACCAGCAGATCGTCGTCACGGGCGATCGACAGCAGACGCGAGGCAAGGTTGACCGGCTCGCCCAGCAGCATATACTCGCGTCGCTGCGCCGTGCCCACCACGCCGACAAAGGCCACGCCGCGCGCGACGCTGATGCGCTGCCGCACCAGGCTGCGCGTGGCAGTCGGCGGCAGGCGCTGCTCGGGATAGCGCTCGCTCCAGCTGCGTAGCAGCGCCGCGATGTCACGGTTGATCTCGTGCTGCGAGTCACGCAGCGCCAGGGCAGCCTGCACCGCGCGCGCCGGATCGTCCTCACGGCTGACCGACGCGCCGAACACGGCCATCAGACGGTTGCCGAAGGTCGCCATATCGACTTTGTTGATGCTGCCGCCGAGATCGTGGACGATCGCCTGCGTGCGCGCGTAGTAGGTGTTCAGCACATGGCCGACCAGCGCGGGATCGCCCTCGACCAGCGCGGGCAGCTCCAGCAAATCCAGCAGCCGGTTGAACGAGTAGAAGTTGGTGAAGAGCGCTACGATCGGGCGGAACTCGCCGTTGTGCAGATCCTTTAAAAAGCGCGGCGGCAGATTGCGGGCCATGTACGGCTTGAACGCGCGCAGACGACGCAGCAGCACGCGCGCGCTATCAAGGCTGGGCGGCTCCAGCGCCGGTGCCAGCTGTGAAAATTCCGTGTACTGCTGCTCATCCTCAAGCGCCAGCAGCCGGAACAGATCGGCTTGCTTGCGCTCGGCACGGGCGTGCTTGAGCAGACGCAGCGTTTCTTCCCGCAACGTGATCTCGCCCGGCGCGGCATGCTCATGCGTCACGGCCGCTCGGTTGACCACACGACCGGTAATGATCAGCTCGGCGTGGGTTTCGTCGCCAACCTCGGCGGCAAACAGCTTGCCGCTGTGGGCGGTAATGCGCAGCCCAAGCTCCACCGCGCCGATACTGGTCGCGAGATTGGCATACTGCGCCATCTGCCGCTGCATAGCCAGAGCCGCCGCACAGGCCAGCGCCGTATGCTGATTGCCCAATCGTGTAGCGTCGAAGAAGGCAGTGAAGGTATCGCCGGTGAACTTGATCACCCCACCGCCGCGCCGGTAGATCTCATCCACAACCACCGCGAACACGTCTTGCAGGATCGTGCTGGTTTCTTCGCTGCCGAGCCAGCCGGTCGCCGCAAGCTCGGTCGCAAGCTGGGTAAAGCCGGTGATCTCGGCAAGAATCAGCGTGCCGGTACTGTAGCGGCTGGAAGATTTCGGCGGGTCGCCCTGGGCAAGGTAAGCCGTGACGATCGGCGACGGTACGAATGGGAGAATCTGGCTGACCTGCGCCTCAAGCTCGGAGCAGAGAGCGGCGATTATCTCGGGAGAGGATGGAGATTCTTGAAAAGACTGCCACAGCGGCATCGGCAGCACGGACTTCAAGAACTCAAGGTCGGCGGGGGGGAGATCGAGCATATATAGCACCAGCTATCTAGCCCCTGACGATACGAGGGCGCTAAGGTCATTGTAGACGGGCATCGATAGCAATTGCCAAGCCATCATGGCTATATGTATGTAGTCTTATCAGGGGACAAAATATAGGTATCGAACGCGCTAGAAAGAAAATCGACGCACTTGCCACTCAGGAAACGCGTCGATGGGTTAGATTGATATAGATCCTGGGTATGCTTGCGCTGGAATACCTTGACATCTACAATAGATGGTGAGGACTTGTAGAAGCGTGGAGTGTACACGATGACAACAGTAGAAAGTGTGCTGGATGCGGCGCAAACATTATCGCCGGTTGAACAATTGCAATTGATTCAGGCATTATCTCAGACGCTCCAGCAAAAGTACCAGCAGCTCACGCCCACGGATGCGATTCCTCCTTCGGTGAAGCGAACGCAGCCGATCACCGATCTGAGCGAACGTGCAGTCGATTTCTGGCCGGAAGATGAGTCTGCTGACGACATTAATTCCTTTATCGCCCAACAACGAGCCGCCGATCGCCCCGCAGCTTGAACGATCTACGCCCGCATCATCTATCTAATTCGTAGAGCCGACCGAGGAAGCGCCGGCGGCATGGACCTCTTCGCGCTGCCCGGCCTCGCGGCTGAACTGCAACGAGTACAGCCGGCTGTACAATCCGCCGAGCGCCATCAGCTCATGGTGGCTGCCCAGCTCCACGATCCGGCCGCTCTCCATCACCGCGATCCGATTCGCGATCTGAACCGTCGACAGCCGGTGCGCGATCACAAACGTCGTGCGGCCCTGCATCAGCCGCTCCAGCGCCTCCTGCACCAGCGCCTCGGACTCCGAGTCCAGGGCAGAGGTCGCCTCGTCAAGGATCAAGATGCGCGGATCTTTGAGCAGCGCGCGCGCGATCGCGACCCGCTGGCGCTGACCGCCCGACAGCTTCACGCCGCGCTCGCCGACCACGGTGTTGTAGCCCTGCGGCAGCTGCGTGATGAACTGGTGCGCGTTCGCCGCTTTGGCCGCCGCGATCATCTCATCCTCGCTGGCGTCGAGCTTGCCGTACAGAATATTTTCGCGGATCGTCCCCGAGAAAAGCAGCGTCTCCTGTGGCACGATCCCGATCTGCTCGCGCAACGTGTGCAGCTTCACATCCCGCAGATCGTAGCCGTCGATCGTGATCGCACCTTTGGTCGGATCGTAGAAGCGTGGGATCATATTGACCAGCGTGGTCTTGCCCGCGCCGCTCGGCCCAACCAGCGCCAGGATCTCGCCGGGCCGGACATCGATGTCGATCGCGCGCAGCACGGGTGGGTGCTCTTCGGCGCTCTCGTAGGCGAAATGCACCTCGTGGAAGATGATCTCGCCCTGCACGTGGGGCAGCGGCACGGCGTCGGGCTTGTCGCGAATATCGGGCTCGGTATCCAGGATCGCAAACACACGCTGAGTCGCGCCCAGCGCCTCCTGAAGCTGGCTATACAGGCCGGTGAACGTACCCAGCGAGGCCGCGATCGTTCCCGAGTAGATCAGAAACGAGACAAGATCGCCGGGGCTGATCTGGCCGGCGACAACCTGACGACCGCCGTACCAGAGCACCAGCACCAGCGCGCTAAAGCCCAGAAACGAGACCACCGGCAGAAAGGTTGAGCGCACCCTGGTGCGGCGCATCGAGGTCCGAAACGCTTCTTCGATCGCCTGCCGGAAGCGCTTGATCTCGTACGGCTCGCGCGCAAACGACTGCACTACACGGATGCCGGAGACCGTTTCTTCCAGCACGGCGGTCGCGTTGGCCAGGCGATCCTGGACCTCGGTCGAGATGCCACGAATCCGCCGCCCGAAATAGATTCCGGCCAGCAACATGCCCGGCACGACGACCATCGTCAGCAGCGTGAGGCGCACACTCAGAAAGAGCATCAGCGACAATCCGCCGATGAACGTAACCAGATTTTGCAGAAACGTGGCGACGTTGACGGTGGTGACGCTCTGGATCGTCGTCACGTCGTTGGTGACGCGCGACGTGATCTCGCCGACGTGCCGGTCGCTGAAGAAGCGCAGCGACATGCCCTGAATATGCTCGTAGGTCTGCATGCGCAGATCCGCCATCACGCGCTCGCCGACAAACGTCAGAAAGTAGCTCTGCACGAAGTTGAAGCAGGCCTGCAAGACAAAAACGCCCAGCATCACCAGCGCGACCCAGTTGAGCACGCCGCCGCGAAACTGCGGCGGGTTGCGCTTGAGCACGTTGCTGTAGAAGTCGCCGACGAAGCCGAAGATCGTGGAGCGGCCCGAGGCGGTCTGGCCCGAGATCGCATCGACCAGCAGGCCCGAGACCAGCGGCACCATCAGGCCCAGCATGCTGGACACGAACAGGCAGCCGATCGCGATCGCCAGGCGCTTGCGGTAGGGCTTGATGTAGCCAAAGAGGCGTCGCCAGTTGATGTCGGTGACGGTTTGCATGGCACTGGCCGAGGATTCGGGATCAGCAGCGCCGCTGTGTGGCGAAGAGCCTACATCATCAATCGTCGCATCTGACACGGAACCTCCTCATCTTCAGCTGATCTGTCTACGCTTGCTGGTATGTCGTCCGAAAAGACTTCTCGATCGTTCGCGCGCCGGCTGCGGCTTTGTCCAGGTAGATCGCTTCCGCGCTAGCTACAGTGTAGCTGTGAAACTCCCCTGCGGCAAGATTAAGCAACAAACCAGGCGCGATACCTGGCTTGCTGCGATCTTTATTGCACGGAGCGCGCTTACTCGGTCTGCGGAATAAACTGCTCGGCTAGTTGGACGCCTTGCCGCAACAATTGTTGCACGGTCTCGCCGGATCGCGCCTCGGCGTAGATGCGCAGCACAGGCTCGGTGCCCGAGGGCCGAATCAGCAGCCACGAGTCGTCCTCCAGCAGATACTTGACGCCGTCGCGATCGTTGATGCGCACCACGGGCAGGCCGGCCAGCTCAGCCGGAGCCGCGTCCTTGAGCTGCCGCACCAGCTCTTTTTTGCTGAACGGCCGCACATGCTTGTCGATGCGATCGTAGAGAAACGGCCCGACGCTGCTTTGTAGCTCGTCGATCAGCGTGTGCAGCGGCTTGCCCGCCAGAGCGACGACCTCCAGCAGCAGCAGGCCCATCAGGATGCCGTCGCCTTCGGGAATATGGCCCAGGATCGAGATGCCGCCGCTCTCCTCGCCGCCGATCAGCACCGGCTGCTTGAGCATGTAGTCGCAGATGTAGTTGAAGCCGACCGGCGTTTCTTCGACTTCCAGGTCGTGCAGCTGCGCCAGCCGGTTGACGATCTGTGTGGTCGAGATCGTTTTGACGACCAGCCCGCGCTTGCCCTGCTTGAGCAGATGTTGCAGCGCCAGCGCGATGATCATGTGCGGGCTGACAAACTCGCCCCGCGCATCCACCGCGCCGATACGATCGGCGTCGCCGTCGGTCGCCAGCCCGATGTCGTAGCCGCCCTCGATCACCAGGTCGCGCAGCTTCTGCAAGGTGCGCCCGATCGGCTCGGGATGCAGGCCGCCAAAGCCGGGATTCAGATCGCCGTGGATCTCGGCGACCATCACGCCCAGCTCACGCAGCCAGCGCGCGATGTAGCCACGGCCCGCGCCATACATCGGATCGACCGCGACCCGCAGCCCGCTGTTGGCGATCGTCGCGAAATCGACCAGCGTGCGCAGATGCTTCAAGTAGTCCGGCACCGGATCGAAGCGCACGATCTGGCCAGGCTCAGGTGTGATCTCGGTCTGCCACGGCGGCTCAGCGCGCGCGATCTCGCGACCTTCGCGCAGATTCCGCTCCAGCAGCCGCTCGATCTCAGCCGTTACCTCGGGCATCGCCGAGCCGCCAAACGACGACTTGAACTTGATGCCGTTGTAGCGCGGCGGATTATGCGAGGCCGTCAGCATCACACCGCCCGCCGCGTTAAAATGCTTGACCGCGAACGAGAGCGCCGGAGTCGGGCAGTCGGCTTTGCTCAGGTAGACCGGCAGGCCGTTGCCGGCCAGCACATTCGCCACCTCGATCGCATACCGATCCGAGAGAAAGCGTGTATCAAAGCCCACGACGACGGTATTGCTTTCAGTCCCCGCCGCGCCGCTCAAAATATAATCGGCGATAGCCTGCGCTACGTGCCGTACATTTTCAAAAGTAAAATCTTCACTGATGACGGCACGCCAGCCGTCGGTTCCAAAACGGATTGCCACCGTCTCTGTCCTCCCATAGATCAATCAGGGGCTCCTATTCTACCACTATCGCGACTCAGCGAAATATTGCCCTGAATCGTAGACAGATTCGAAGGTAAGCCCAATTACCTATTGACATTTATTTCAGGTTTGTGATATATCTCACATATCGAATTTGTGACATTCTTCACTAGTAGTCGAACCAATGCCAACAAGGAGCAAACGTATGGAAGTTGCCGCCTTCGCCGACATTGAGTCCGAATTCCTCCAGCGCGTCCACACGATGGTCTGGTGCAACGTCGCGACGATCGATAGCCAGGGCCGGCCGCGCTCACGGGTGCTGCATCCGATCTGGGTCGGCTCGACGGGCTGGATCGCGACCCGGCGTACCTCGCACAAGGCCAAACATATCGCCGCGCAGCCTTATATCTCGCTAGCGTACGTGATTGACTTCGCCAAGCCGGTCTATGCCGACTGCTACGCCGAGTGGGACGACTCCGCCGAGACCAAGCAGTGGCTATGGGACCAGTTTCTCAACGCGCCGCCGCCGCTGGGCTACGATCCGGCTCCGATCTTCGGCAGCGTCGACGATCCGGGCTTTGGCGTGCTCAAGCTGACGCCCTGGCGCATCGAGCTGGTTCAATTCCCCGAGCCGCCGCGCATCTGGCGCAATCCAACTGTTCCGGCTCTTGGGTAGGCCCTCATCCCCCAACCCCTTTCCCCAAACCTCGGCGGGCTTCCGCCTCGGTTGCGGTAGGAGAAGGGGAGTATTGGTACTCCTTTTGTTCTTTGTTCTTCAGTTAGCGTTGAAATTTGCATGATCTTGCTGTATCGTTGAGCCGGAGCAGAGACGTGCTGTGGAGTTCGCATCAGGAGAGCGCCGGTGCTGGTTTGGATCGTGCAGACAACGCTTATCTCGTTCGTGTTCGCGCTGCTGGACGCGCTGTATCGCTATCTGCGATCGCGGACTCTTGAGAGCGTTGGCGCAGACTCCAGCCCGTCGCTGCGTGCGGCGGCGATAGGCGCAACGCTCTGGATGCTGCTGCTGTACTTGCGGGGACAGCCCATAGCGCAGGTGATCCTGGGTGGCATCGTCTGGTACGTCGTGGCAATCCTGGTTGAGCGCGGATTGCGACGACTGCCGGGCATGTTTCGAGCCAGTAAGTAGCCAATTTCGTGGCAACACAAACGCCACCCCTGAAGATCAAGGGTGGCGTGCTCTGCTTGTCTAAGCTGTGAGTTAAAAAAATGGCGACCCCGGCGCGACTCGAACGCGCGACCTCTTCCTCCGCAGGGAAGCGCTCTAATCCACTGAGCTACGGGGTCACATGGTGCCGAAGGTGGGACTCGAACCCACACGAGCGTGCGCTCACTACGCCCTGAACGTAGCGCGTCTGCCAATTCCGCCACTTCGGCTCACTCACTTTGAAAAGTGCGCTGTTGTTGTCAGCAGCGCGGGTATTATACCAACACTTCACAGCTTGTCAAGCGCATTCGGCAATCTTTGTAAAACTGCATTTTTACCGCAGTCTGTGCGGAGATTCAGCACCTTCGCTACGAACTTAATGCTCACGATCAGCCGTGGCATCCGCATTGATATGAGAGATCGTAGAGATCAGGATCGACCGCAGTCAATGATCAAACGGCTGATCCACAGCCACAGGCCAAGCATAAAGGAGCGATGACGCTATGAATCTCGACGAATCCCAGCGCTCAGAAGATCTACGCTCGTTTGACGATCAAAACCTCGATCAAGGAGTCGACGTCACCGAAGATAGCCCGCTGCCCGACATTCCCGACGCCGGACCGGACTCGCAGCCGATTGTACCGCCGCAGCCGGTGGATATTTCGACCAGCCGGCTTAACGTCGACGCCTCGCTTGTGGCAGGCACCTTTGACGACGGCGAGGGCCGCACACTCTACGAGCAGGCGATCGATGCCTACGAGGAAAGCGACGGCACGCCAAGCTACGACGCCGACGAGCTGTCAGCGAGCCGCCGCCTCGACGATCGCCGCGCGCGCATCTACGACATCTCCTGAGATCACACGCCGGCCGCACGCGCGCCTGTTGCCGCCGCAGCAGGCGTTTTTATTTTGCCCTTCCCCGGTCTTTCCGTTATACTCCCGGCGATCCGCCTCACACAGCGTGAACGATCGCACGCCCAGCGCGAAACCAGCAGAAAGGAGCAACTTCCATGCGCGAACTGATCTATTATGTCGCCGCCACGCTCGACGGTTTTATCGCCGAAGCCGATGGCTCCTTTGATAAGTTTCCCTGGGACGTTGAATATGGCGCGGATCTCGCAGCCGCCTTTCCCGAAACCGTGCCTACGCACATGCGCCAGGGCGCCGAGATCGAGCCTAAGCTGTTCGATATTGTACTGATGGGCCGCAACACCTACGAGGTCGGCTCCAAAGAAGGCTTGACCAATCCGTATGCTCCGCTGCGCCAGTACGTTTTCTCGCGCTCAATGGAGACCAGCCCCGACCCCGACGTCACGCTGGTCACGGGCGATGCGGTGGCGGCGGTGCGCGAGCTGAAGCAGGAGTCGGGCAAAGCGATCTGGCTCTGCGGCGGCGGTGAGCTGGCCGGCGCGCTGTTCAAGGCCGATCTGATCGACAGGCTGATCGTGAAGCTGAATCCGGTCATCTTCGGCACGGGCATTCCGCTCTTCGCCTCCGTCAGCAGGCACGCGGCGCTGGAGCTGACCGACCACAAAGTCTATCCCAGCGGCCATGTCGTGCTGCACTACCGCGTGAAGCGCTGACGCGCCCTCCTGATCACCGAACGACCTACTCGATTGCTCGTGGAAGAAACCTATGCTGCGACACCACCGAATTGCTCTGATCTCATGCGCGCTGCTGCTCGCGACACTGCTTACCTCGTTCCAGGTTCGTCAAAAAACCTCGCTGCTGCTGGAGGCCAACGCCGCGCCGACCAATCCGACGACGCCGGTTGAGCGCAGTCTGGAGGCCGATCCGCACAGCACCGCCGAGCCGGCGCATACCGAGCCCGAGCCGAGCGCGCTGCCGGCGACGACCGGGCCGGAAGTGCCAGCACCGCCACCGCCGCGCGCCGCGCTGATCGATCACGAGCGCTTCTTCTACGAGCCGGACTTTTACAGCCCGCAGATCCAGGCTTTTCTTGAAACGCAGCCGGGACCGCTCAAAAGCTACCGCGCGACGATCGGCAACCGCGAACACTCGTTTGCGGATGTGCTGAGCAGCCAGACCACGCTCTACAGCATCAATCCCAAGGTTGTGCTGGCGCTGATCGAGCAGCAGAGCGGCATGCTTTCCAACCCGTCGCCCTCCGAAGAGCAGCAGCGCTTTATGCTCGGCTTTCGCGGCGAGAACGAGGGCCGTGCCGGGTGGATGTCGCAGCTGCGCTGGGCGATCCGCGAGCTGCACCGGGCTCAGCGCGATTTTCCCGGCGGCCCCGAGCTGGTCTATGCCGACGAGAGCCATTCGCCCATGCCGCCCGGACTCACCATCGCCGACTACGCGGTCATGCGCGTGCTGGCGCAAACCACCACCGCCGACAATCTGCCGGCCAAGCTGGATCAGGGCAACAGCTCGTTTGTCGCCAGCTACGCGCGGCTCTTCGGCGATCCGCGCGATCCGGCCCAGGGCTGGCCCGCGCCTGCCGAGCCGTTCCTGACGCCGCCGATGGAAGCGCTGCACGAAACGACCTCGTTCTTTGATCACGACGCACCGTTTCTGACGCAGAACGGCTCGATCGTGACCTATCGCGGCGATCGCGACGAGCAGCTGAGCTACGACGGCCATGACGGCTGGGATTACGGCATGCTGCCGCCCGAGCCGGTGCTGGCTGCCGCCGATGGAACCGTTGTCTTTGCCGGCAACTCCGACGACGGCTGCGGCATCGCGCATGTGGTGATCATCGAGCATCACAACGGCTACCGCTCGCTGTACTGGCATCTCACCGACGCCACGGTCGATCCGGGACCGATCAAGCGCGGCGAGCAGGTCGGCATCGCGGGCTCGTCGGGCTGCGTCACCGGGCCGCATCTGCATTTCCAGATGCAGTACCTTGGCCGCGATACCGATCCGGCGGGCTGGTGCGGTCCCAAAGGCGGCGATCCGTGGGCCAATCATCCGGCCGGCCAGATCAGCACCTGGATCTGGCGCGATCTGCCCTCGCCGTGCGCGCTGCCCCTGAACGCGATCATCGTCGATACCACCGACCCAACCTTTAAGCGGCTCGGCGAAGGCTGGGACGAGATCGCACAGGGCATCGGCGGGACGGCGCTCAACGTCAACAGCGCACCGGCCAGCGGCAGCCGCCTGACGATCGGCACCTGGCAGCCGCAGCTACCTCAGGCGGGCAAGTACCATGTGCTGGCCTGGATTCCGTATGTGCCCAACGGGCTGAAAGATGCCGAGCGGGCGCGCTACGTTATCGGCCACGCGGACGGCTCCGGCGACACGCAGCAGATCACGATCAGCCAGGTCGATACCGCCAACGGCTGGGCCGATCTCGGCGTTCACAACTTCGATCCGGCGCGGCGGCCGTTTGTCGGGCTGACCGCTAACGATCGGGAAGCCGGGAACAATGTGTGGTACGATGCAATTATCTGGATACCGGTTAAATAGTAGGCCGCGCCCCGCGCTCTCCGTTGTTTCCGCGCGACCATCGGCTAGACGAGCATGTATATGACTATGCTATCGATCGATAACCTGCTGCCCGATCTGCGGCAGCATCTCGTGGAGACCGATTCTCAGGCGATCGCGCTGATCGAAGATCTGGTACGCGACGCCGAGACCCAGGCCTGGCGCGGGCGAGCGTTTTGTCTGGGTTACATGTGGCACGACGAGCAGCGACCGCCGGATGAGCTGGCGCGGCTCGGCTTGCAGCTTGCGCCGATGCTCAGCCTGGATCTGGCCGATCTGGTGAGCGAGCTGCTGCTGGGCTACGCCGCGTCGCGCGAGGACAGCCGATCGCGGGAGTGGGAGCACAAGCTGATGCGGCAGGTCGCCGAGCTGGACGGCTTGCACCACATCGTCAGCGCGGCCAACTCATCGCTGGATCTTGAAGCCTCGCTGGAAACCGTAGCCGAGACCGTCGTCAACGTGATGAACACCGATGTCTGCTCGGTCTTTCTCTTTGATCGCAACACCGGCAATCTGACTATGCGGGCGACATACGGCCTGGATCGCGGCGCGATCGGCAACATTGTGATCCGGCTCGGCGAGGGCGCGACCGGCTGGGCGGCGCAGGAGGGTCAGCCGCTGGTGATCCATGATGTGCTGGACGACGAGCGCTTCAAAGTTGTGTCGCGGCTCGACGAGCGGCCCTATCGCTCGATGATATGCGTGCCGATCATTCTCTTCGCCAGCTCGCCCGACGATTACGCCGGCGATCAGCTGCAAGGCGTGATCAGCGTGCAAGCCAAGATGCCGCGCGCCTTTCGCGAGGAAGAGGTGCATTTTCTGGAGGTCGTCGCCGGCGAGCTGGCCTTTTCGATCGCCAACGCGCAGCGCTACCAGGAGACCGACGAGCGGCTGCACCAGAAGATCCGCGAGCTGAGCACGCTGCAACGGGTCTCGGCCGCGATCGCCGCGACGCTGGATCTGGGCACGGTGCTGAACCTGATCGTCGAGCAGGCCGTGGTGCTGTCGTCCTCGGATCGCGCCGATATTTTCCAGTGCGACGACGAGACCCGCGACGTCGAGCTGATCGCGTCGTGGGGCGGCAAGTGGGACGAGCGGCTGCGGCGGGTGATTCTGCGCTCGATCACCGAGGCGCATCCCGTGGCGATCGTCAACGCCTACGACGATACGCGCTTCCCGGAGCTGGCGGCGCTGGCCTACAGCGAGGGCTATCACTCGCTCTTCTCGCTGCCGCTGCGCATCGGCGACCGCGTGATCGGCGCGATTGTGCTCTACACCCGCCAGCAGCGCTACTTCGACTACGAGCAGGTGCGTCTGCTGTCGAGCTTTGCCGACGAGGCGGCGATCGCGATCGAGAATGCGCGGCTCTTCAAGGATGCCCAGCGCAACCTCAAGATCAAATCGACGCTGCTGCAAGAGATGCATCACCGGGTGCGCAACAACCTGCAAACCATCTCGGCGCTGCTGACGATGCAGTACCGGCGGCTGGACACCAACTCGCCCGGCGCGTCGGCGCTGGCGCAGTCTGCCGGTCGCATCCAGGCGATCGCCGCCGTGCATAACCTGCTCTGCCGGGCCGACATCGGCATCACGACTGTGCAGGAGATCGCGCGACAGGTGGTGGATAACGCTCACACCGGGCTGGTCGGCGAGTCACCGGTGAGCTTCGAGGTGCTGGGCGAGCCGCTGCAAATCTCGTCGCGCGAGGCAACCGTGATCGCGCTGATCATCAACGAGCTGGTCAACAACTCGCTGTCGCACGGCGTAGCTACGCACGGCGGCGTGGTGCAAGTCGAGGCCTGGCACAACGGAGCTGAGGCCTGGCTCGAAGTTCGCGACGACGGACCCGCCAAGCCGCCCGCACCGCCGAAGCCGAGCAGCGGCCTGGGTCTTTCGATTATCGAGACGCTGGCGGCGGCGGATCTTGGCGGCTCGTTCAGCCTGAACCTGGACTCCGAGTGGTCACGGGCGCAGGTTCGCTGGCCCTACACGGTGCCGAATCCGATGGAAGAGCCCGAGGTCGTGGACGAGTGAGCGCCGCGATCACACAACTTTCTCGACGATCTCCTCGACGCGGCTAAAGACCTCCTCCGGCGCGTGAGCTTTGAGCGCATCGATATTTGTAAAGCCCCAGGCGACTGCGCCGAAGGGCAGCGCTACGCGTCGGGCAGCCTCGATGTCGCGGATCTCATCGCCGATGCAGAGCGTCTGGCTGCGGGGAATCCGGCTCTTCTTCAAGATCTTCCGAAATTGAACGTGCTTGCCAAACAGTGCCGCGCCGCACTCGTAGTAGGTGACCAGCGCGGCGTTTTGCGGCCCCAGCACCTGGCGAATATTCGCCTCCGAGTTCGAGCTGACCACCGCCAGCGTTACGCCCTGCCGCGCAAGCTCGCGCAGCATCGTATCGACACCCTCGAAGAGCGCGATCTGTGCAGCATTTTGCCCCATCAAACGCTTGGCATGGCGGCCGATAAAAGGCAGTTTCCAGGCCGGCACGCCTAGATGCTGGATCATCTGCCGGGCGCTGTAGCCGCGCAGCGTGTCAAGCTCGCCGGCCTCGACGCGTTTGAACTTGTATTTGTCGGCGATCGTATTGAAGACGCCGACGAACCAGGGAAACGAGTTCGCCAGCGTGCCGTCGAAATCAAAAATCACCAGCTGATACTTCACCGGAATGCTCCATCTTGCTTGTTGTTATAATAGCTCTACCTTGCCTCAGCATCAGGTATCCAGAGCGCATCTATGATTCTATGTTGACGTTGCAGCATAGCTCTGGGGCTTCGACGTACAACTTTTACTACCAACACCACATGGCTACACGATTACCACCTTGGGCCTGGGCAGTGGCCTGGATTCTTGCATGCGCTGCCGGAATTATCAACGTCGTCGGCGTCTTGAGCTTTCAGCATCAAGCCTTTACCCATCTCACCGGTACAACCTCGTTGCTAGCTGCTGCGATCACAGACGCGCAGTGGCCGAGCGTCTGGCATCTGCTGGCCGTGATCGGCTCGTTCGTTGGTGGCGCCGCTATCAGTGGAGCGATCATCAAGGACGATCCGCTCACACTTCGTCGCCGGTATAGCGTCGCGTTAGTGATTGAGTCGCTGGTTTTGCTCGGAGCAGTGCCGCTGCTCAACCATCACCTGGTTCTCGGCATGTACCTGGCCTGCGCAGCATCTGGGCTCCAGAATGCCATGGTCTCGACGTATAGCGGCAGCGTCCTGCGTACATCACACCTCACGGGTATGTTTACCGATCTCGGCATCTTTGTAGGCCAGCTGTTCACCGGAGCACAGGTTGAACGACGACGTCTACAGGTGAGCTTCGTCATCATTTCGGCATTTCTGAGCGGCGGGATCGGCGGGAGTTTCCTCTTCCATACACTCGGCTACGCCACACTGTATATCGCAGCAGGTATAACCGGCAGCATGGCTCTGCTCTATGCCCTCTATCGAGGTTTGTCCAACAGCAAACTCCGACAGCTGGACAATCGCTCTTAGCCGAAAACAGATCGTAGCCGTTCGCAGTGTACAGCATCGCGTCGGAGCTTTGATGAGCCTCACCGGCCTCACGCGCTCCACTTCTCGATTTTAACCAGCTTTCTATGGTAGAATCGTTATGTGCCATTGATCGACACACATACTCATGTTCATATCGAGGCTTTCAACGCCGATCGCGCCGAGGTGCTGGAGCGCGCCACGGCGGCTGGTGTCGCCCGGCTGATCAACATCGGCTACGACTTGCCGTCGAGCTACGCCAGCGCCGCGCTTGCCGCCGAGCATCCCCAGGTCTTCGCGACCGCCGGGATTCAGCCGCACTACGCGCTTGAGACGACCGCCGAGCATCTGCGCGAGATCGTCGCGCTGCTTGGGCAGCCCAAAGTTGTTGCGCTGGGCGAGATCGGCCTGGACTATCACCATAACCGCGCGCCGCAGGATGCACAGCACGCGCTGTTTCGGCAGCAGCTGGCTCTCGCACAGGAGCACAAGCTGCCGGTGGTGATCCATGCCCGAGATGCACAGGCCGACACCGTGCGGATTCTGTCGGAGTCCGCGCAGGGCCTCACGATTGTCATGCATGCCTTCAGTGGCGACTGGGCCTACGCCGCCGCCTGCCTTGAGCTGGGCGCGTATATCTCGCTGGCCGGTCCGGTCACCTTCCCCAAAGCAACTGATCTCCACGAAGTCGCGCAGCGCGTCCCGCTCGATCGCCTGTTGATCGAGACCGATTGCCCGTATCTCTCGCCACATCCGCACCGGGGCAAGCGCAACGAGCCGGCGCGAGTTCACTTCGTGGCTGAACGAATCGCCGCGCTGCGTGGTATACCATACGACGACGTTGTACAAACAACCTGGGACAACGCGCATCGGGTTTTTTCTAAGCTGAACGCTTAATCATGGCGGATGTTGCCGCGTCGCAGGCGTCGACATCTCCATCCAGACACTATGGCAGTAGTAACACCAGTGCTTCATCGGCGTCGGCCAGCGTCCGGCGTTACTCAACTCGGACCAGTTCTGATCACGATTCTGCTCGGCGCGACGATGACGCTGTCGACCGTGCAGAGCATCGCGGCGTCGAACTGGGCGCGTGGCCTGCAATTGCTGCTGGTCGTCGCGATCGGCGGCATCGTCGTGGGCGCGGGCTTTGCCCATGCGCGCTGGCTGCCCAAATGGCTGGCGCACAGCCTGAGCGTCGTGCTTGGCGTCGCCTGGGCCGTTAATCGCATCGGGCCACTGCTGGGAGACGCGCTGCCGACCTGGCGGGATCAGGCGACTGAAATTCTGATCCGGGCGATTATCTTGATGCGCATCCTGACCAACGGCGGCACCGGCGAGGATCTGCTGCTCTTCATCACAGTGCTGGCGCTGATGGCCTGGGCACTGGCCTACGGGACGATGTGGATGCTGATCCGGCGCGGCTGGTCGTGGGCGCCGCTGATCGTGAACGCCATGATCCTGCTGGTCAATCTGACCTACGCCTCGCCCAAGCCGCCGGCGATCCTGTTCTACCTGTTCACGGGAGCGAGCCTGCTGCTGCTGGTCCACCAGAGCTACCTCAACCGCGAGCATACCTGGAACGCGGCCATGATCGAGGTGCCGGATCTGCTCGGCTGGCGCTTTGTGGCTTCGGGCGCGATGGTCGTGGCGCTGCTGCTTACCGTCACAACGCTGATGCCCACGCGGATCACCAGCGCGCAGGTCGCGCATGTCTGGCAGCGCGTGCGCCAGCCCTGGCAGAATATCCAGAATAGCTGGGACAAAGCTTTCTCCAACATCAACGCGCCGGCCAACGCCAGCGGCGGCGGCTTCTTCGGCGGACGCGCCCTGAACCTGGGCGGCGCGCGATCGCTGGGCAATGAGCTGGTGATGGAGGTTAAGTCGGTCGACGGCGAGGGCAAGCCCTACTTCGACTACTGGCGCGCCACGGCCTACGATCGCTATGTGGGCGACTTCGGGCCGGGCGGTCTCACCTGGTCTGACACGACGGGACAGGTTGCTGCTGCTACGCTGGGCCTGGACCAGGAAGAGCGCGCGCGAACGCCGATCGAGGCCGGTAAAGGCATGTCGCAGCTGGATACCGTCGAGCGCTCGGTGGTCACGCAGACCTACACTATGCGCCAGAATTTCCCGCAGCCAACGCTGTTTGCGGCGACACAGCCGGTGACGGTCAGCGTGCCGATTCAGGTCAAGCACTCATTTATCAACGTGGACGGCAACACCGTTGCCAATTACAGCGACACCTCGCTCTTTACGGCACAGTCCAGCAGCGTGCGCTCCGGCACCGAGTACACCGTCAACTCGCTGGTGAGCGTCGCCGACAAGCAGAGCCTGCGCCAGGTGCCGGCCGAGTACGCGCCCTGGCTCCAGCGTTATCTCCAGCTGCCCGAGGGCAACCAGCTCGATCGCGTCAAGGCCAAGGCGCAGGAGCTGGCCGGAGCAGCGACCAATCCCTACGACAAGGCCGAGGCGATCCAGAACTATCTGCGCACGTTCCCCTACGACGAGAAGATACCTTTCCCGCCCGAAGATCGGGACCGCATCGACTGGTTCTTGTTCGATCTTCAGCGCGGCTACTGCGATTATTTCGCCTCGGCGATGGCGGTGATGCTACGCTCACAGGGCGTCCCGGCGCGGCTGGTCTCCGGCTACGCGGGCGGCGTGTACAGCAGCGAAAAAGGCGTCTACGAGGTTCGCCAGAACGTCGCGCATACCTGGGTCGAGGTGTATTTCCCCGGCTTCGGCTGGCAGCGCTTCGAGCCAACGCCTGCATCCTACGCGACGCCGCCTGAGCGTCCCGAGTCGGCGGATCAGACCGGCGTGGAAGGCTCCGAGAGCAGCAGCGATCCCAGCGAGCTGTTCACGGGCCGCAATATCACCCTGGAAGAGCTGGAGCGCCGTCTGGCCGAGCAGGAGCGCGGCATCTCCAATCCCGATGCGATCAACAAACTGATCGCCGAGCAGGAAGCGGCCGCGCGTCGAGCAGCCCTGATCCGCAACGGCACGGTCGGAGGTGGCCTCGCGGCGATCGCGGTGGTGCTGTTCATCTTCCTGCGACGGCCGAACGGCGTGGGAGCGGCGGCGCTGGCTTACACGCGCACGCTGCGGATCGCGCGCTGGGCCGGCATCGGGCCCAAAGAATCCGCCACGCCGCGTGAGTTTGCGCTCCAGCTGGCCGAGCACATGCCCGCGCATCGCTCGCCGCTCAACGATATTGCCACCGCCTACACTCGTGAGCGCTACAGCCCGCGCGCTGCTCAGGCCGTGCAGCCGGGCATCGTCGAGCGGGCGTGGGAGCAGATTCGCTGGCCGCTGCTGGGCACGCTGCTTAGCCGCTGGGTCGGCATGGGCCGCGATCGCAAGAACAAAGACGATGGCGTGCGGCTCAGCCGTCGGCGAGCGAACACCCGCAAGCGACGGTAAGGCGCAAAGCAGACGCGCCGGTCAGGAAAAATTCTGACCGGCGCGTTTTTTAACTCTGGTAGAGGTATTTACGAAAGCTGGCTGATTAGCTGCGCGGGCAAGAGAACAGGAATAGTCGCGTGAGCAAAATCGTCGGGATTGCGCGTCACAATCGCAGCTAATTCTGCTTGCATAGCGGCCGAGATCTGCACATCATCTTCAAAATCTTTGCCGGCAAGCTTGAGCGCACCTTCAAGAACAGTTCGATCAATCGGACAGATTTCGAAGGTTGCTAAACATATTTCGACAGCTTCTAGCGCCTTATCACGTCCGACAATGCGTCTGGCAATATAGAAAATATCTGTCAGTGTGGATGCCAGAAGATAGCCAATAATTCTGCCTTCATCACAAGCACGCCATACCGCTTGTGAATCTGAAAGCCACGGCTCTCGTGCCAGCAGAATATCTAGCACAACATTGGTATCGACAAGCACATTCACAAGCCGTACCGTTCCCGGCGATCCTCATCTAACATCGCTTCAACATCTTTGTCCGACGGCGGTGCCTGATCGGTAGCAAGCAGCCCTTGAGCGCGTGGCAAGGTAGCTTGGCGCTGAGCCACTGCGGGAGGTTCAGGTACAAGCGTTGCCAGGACTTCTTGTACAAGCGCGAATCGTTGCGACACAGGCCAGGTACGCACGATGCTGATGATCGTCTCGTAATTTGAGCCGTTACTTGTGCTTGACGCCACGCTATCCTCCGTCACTTGACTAGAATTATAACAAAAGCCACCGGATCATCGCCTCATCATACATCCAGCGCCAGGCGAAGGCCCAGAAACGGCGTGCGGCGCTCCGGCTGAAGGCGCAGACGGCAGGCGCAGCGCGCAAAGCCCTCGGGATTGGCGAAGCAGCCGCCGCGAATGATCCGCCGCGTCTCAACCGCCGGCGGCGCGTGCTCGGGCGCGGTGCGCAGCAGACGCTGTAGAAAGCGTGGCGTGCGCCGCTCGATGCGTGGCTCGTCGCCGTTGCGCCCATCGTCGGCGTGGTAGGGATAGGACGCCTGAAGCGATTGCGTCCACTCCCAGACCGAGCCGGCCATCTCCAGCACACCATACGGCGATGCGCCCGCCGGATACTGCCCGACCGTCGTTGTGATTCCGAGGCCACTCTCGCGAACGTTGCAGCGCCCGAGATCGAACGCGTCGCCCCAGGGAAAGACGCGTCCGTCGACACCGCGCGCCGCTTTTTCCCACTCGGCCTCGGTCGGCAGCCGGTAGCGCTGCCCGGTCTGCTGGCTCAACCAGTCGCAGAACGCCTGCGACTCGTACCAGCTCACGTCGACCACCGGATGATCGCGCAACTCCTGGGGCAGCGCGCCGCCCCACACAATCGGGCGATGAGCGTCCGTAGCCGTCTGAAAGACCGCATACAGCGCGTTGGTCACCGGCACCTGCGCGATCGCAAACGTCTCGACCAAGACCTCGTGCTGTGGCGATTCCTCGGCGTAGCTTTCGCGAGTGCCGCCATAGCGCTTCGCCAGCGCGGATCGATCGGCGTCGAGTGTGCCCATGCGAAACGCGCCGGCCGGAATCGTGATCATCTCGGGCAGCAGCGCTTCGAGCTGTACAGCGTCGCTCATCGTGTTTTGCGAGCCAGCAGCCGATCGAAGGCATCGGGCGGCAGCTCGTCGAGCGTGCGTACCACCAGATCCGCGCTCAGCTCGGGATGCGACCAGAGCACGCCCACGGTAGCCATGCCGGCGCGGCGTCCGCCCTCGACTCCGGCGGGCGCGTCCTCGACCACCACGCAGCGCTCTGGCGGAAGGCCCAGCTTCTCGGCCGCGACCAGAAACACCTGCGGGTCGGGCTTGCCGCGCTGGACATCCTCAGCCGACGTGATCGCCTCGAAGAAGTGCGCGATCTCCAGCGCGGCCAGAATCGCCTCGACATTGAGCCGTGGCGCTGAGGATGCGACCGCCTGTCGCCAGCCGGCCGCGTGAAGCGCTTCCAGCCAGCGCCGCACGCCGGGCAGCGGCTGCACGCCACGCTCGGCCATCAGCTCACGATAGCGCGCCTCCTTGAGATCGCCGATCCGCCCGATCTCGGCATCGGCCAGATCTGCGCCCATCCAGTCGCGCAGGATCGCATCGTTGCGCCAGCCGAACGTCGCCGCAAAGCGATCGCGGCTCAGATCGAAGCCCTCGGCAGCCATGGTCTCGTGCCAGGCCAGCCAGTGATAATCGCCCGAGTCGATCAGCGTCCCGTCGACATCCCACAACACGCCGCGCTGCTCCGGCACTTGATTATTATGTATAGTCATCGCATCGATACTCCTTGTGTAACACCAGCTACGAGGATTGTACCAGCGTCCGCGATCGCCGCCGCATGCCTGTACTTCGGACGCAAGAGTACTGAGGAGCAGCATACCTCTCGTACTAGCACCTTTGCTTGACCCGATCATAGCCGCTGGTTATTCTGACGCTACACGCCCCATCAAGATTGTGAATGTATGACTGTAGCTACCGAGACGATACGATTCCTGCTCTGTAAGCTGGCGGATGAGCATTACGGCTTGCCGATGGAAGTTGTGCGCGAGGTCATTCGCTGGCGCGTGCCGACTCCGATCCCCGGAACGCCGATCACCGTGCCCGGCATGCTGCACCATCGCGGCGCGATCCTGCCGGTGATCGACGTGCGCTCGCTGCTGGGCATTGGGAGGCCTGCGCCAGGCCGCAGCTCACGGATCATCGTCGTCGAGCACAACGGTATCCAAGCCGGGATCGTCGGCGATGCGGTAGCGGATATTGTGGAGCGTGACGATCGCGCGACCGAGCCGCTGCCGTCGTCGCTACCGCCGGCCCAGGCGCACTACCTGACGGGCCTGATCGTCCACGAGGAGCAGCCGGTGGCGCTGCTCGATCTTGAGGCGGTGTTCGCGGCGATCACGGCGAGCAACGATGCAGGCTGAGCAATTCCTCGTCGTGACCGCTGGCCAGCAGCGCTACGCTGTGCCGCGTCATACAGTACGCAGCCTTCAGCGCGTTGCGACGAGCCGATCGCTGCCGGGACTGGCGGATCTGCTGGGCGATGCTACCGCCGCCGACGAGCAGTTCGGGCTGGTGGTCGCCGACGAGGAGCGCAACATTACATTCCGCGTACGTCACGCCGACCTGCGCGTCCGCCTGCCACAGTTTGAGCTTCCGGCCTGGATCGCGCCGCTGGCGCATCCCGCCGTGTGTGGATGTATTCTTGACGAGACTGAACTGATGCCGTTGGTTGATCTTGTGCAGCTCGCACGTCAGATTGGACACGATGCCCCATGAACCTGTCGATTGTACAACGCTTGGTTCCTGAAGTAACGACTGATGATGCCGATGACACGTCCCGTTATCGTCCGCTGGTTCAGGCGGTCAGCATCGGCGGACTGGTCGGGTTTGGCTTCATGGCGACCGCGATCTTGCTGGTCTGGCTGCAAACCCATGAGCAGAATCTGCTCTGGCCGCTGGGCGTCTCGGTCCTGTCGGTGCTGGCTGGAATTCCCGTGCTGCTGCTGGCATTCCGCGATCATGTGGCGACGGCGGGCAAGCTGAGCCTGTTCTATCTGATGATCGCGATCACCTTCGAGATCTGGGCCTACAACGGCATCACCGGCCCGGTGCCGGTGTACTACGTGCTGCCGGTGATCCTGGCCGGCCTCATGAGCGGCATCAGCGATAGCATGCGCATGGGCGTGATCGTGGTGGGCTGCTATGTCACCATGGCGCTGCTGGAAGGCTTCGGCGTGATCGTTCCTAAGCGCGTCGAGAGCCAGATGTTGAATCTACTCTTCAGCACGCTCAACTATCTGCTGACCTTCGCGCTGGTCACGCTGACGATCATGCTCTCGACGCGTTCGCTCGACAGCAGCTCGGCGCAGGCGCGCAGCTGGGCGCAGGAACTGTGGGAAACCAATAAAACGCTGCTCGACAAAAACTCCCAGCAGATCGAGCTGGCCTCTGAGCTATCCGCCGCCGCCGCCGAGATGTCGGCAACCTCACAGCAGCAGGCCAGCGGCTCGACCGAGCAAGCCTCGGCGGTCGCGGAAGTCACCTCGACGATCGAGGAGCTGGGCTACACCTCGCGCCAGATCGCGCAGTCGGCGGAACAGGTGAGCGACGCGGCCAGCGCCACGCTGGAAAATATCAGCCAGGGCCAGAGTGCGGTCGACGAGAGCGTCTCGGCCATGGAGCGTATCAAGGGCAAAGTTCAGGACGTCGCAACGCGTATCCTGGCGCTGGGCGAGCGCTCCCAGCAGATCGGCGAGATCATCGATCTGATCGACGACATCTCCGACGAAACGCATCTGCTCTCGCTCAACGCCGCGATCGAAGCTGCCGGAGCCGGCGAGTACGGACGTCGCTTCGCGGTTGTGGCCGCCGAGGTCAAGAATCTGGCCAACCGCACGATCGCCGCCGCCAAGGAGGTCAAGAGCGTGGTCGCCGAGATTCAGGCCGCGACCTCGTCGGCGGTCATGGCGACCGAAGAAGGTGTGAAAGAGGTTGAGCGCGGCGCGCTGCTGGCCAATCGCGCGGGCCAGGTGATGGACACGATCGTGATGATGGCCGAGCGCACGGTCCAATCGTCGCAGGAGATCAGCCTGGCGACCTCGCAGCAGCAGACCGCCAGCGAGCAGGTGGTCGAGACCATGCGCGATGTCGCCGAGGTTTCGCGACAGACCGCCGCCGGATCACGTCAGATGGCGGAGGCCGCCGCCACGCTGACAGCCATCGCCGAACGACTGCACGGCTTGACGAGTAGCAGCTAAAGGAAGAACCAGGAACCTAGAACCTAACGTTGTTTCGCTGGGTTCCAGGTTCTAAAGGTTCTTTATTCGTATGGACCTCAGCGCGTTCTACGCACAATTTCGCGAAGAAACCGTCGACAATGTCCGTGTGATTGCGGAAGGTTTGTTGGCGCTTGAGAGCAACCCCACCGATCGCGCGACGATCGATGGGGTCTTTCGCGCTGCGCACACCGTCAAAGGCTCGGCGCGGCTGCTGGGCTTTGCGGCGGCGGCCAACGTCGCCCACGCGATGGAAAGCTTGCTCGGCGCGCTGCGTGCGGGAACGCTCACGATCTCGCCCGCGCTCAACGATCTGCTGCTCCAGGCCAACGACGCAATGCAGGCCCTGGCGATCGCCGCCAGTGAGCAGCGCACGCTCGACCTCGACACCGGCGATCTGATCGCGCAGCTTGAGCAGGCAGCCAGCGGCGATGCTGCGAATCCCGATGCAGCGCCCGATCCCGATCCGCCCGGCGATGCGCCGGTGCCTGTCGAGGCTGTTGAAGAGTCGATCGTGATCGAGCCGGCAGCGCCAGCGCCAACCAACAGATCGGAGCACGCGCCGATCGCCGTCGCGCCGAGCAACGGCAACGGATCGGAGCATACGCCGGTTGCGATTGTGCCGACGAATGGCAACGGATCGGATCATGCGCCGGTTGCCGTCGCGCCGACTCCGGCTGCTGTTGCACCTGCGCCGAGCCCGCGAGTCCAGCGCGCGACGGTTCGCGTTCGCGTGGATCGGCTGGATCGGCTGCTGGCGGTGGCGGGCGAGCTGATGGTGGGCCAGCAGGAAGATAGCCTGCATCTGCAAAGCCTGCAAACGCTGACGATGCTGATCGCGCAGCAGCAGCGCACGCTTCAAACGCTCGAAAGTGAGCTGCGCCATGTGCGCATGTCGCCGTCGCAGCGCCAGAGCGTGACGCATCGCCTCAACGAGCTGCAAGGCCGTGAAAGCGAGCTGAGCCAGCTCGTTCGCACGCAGCACGACGCCTACACCCGCCGCTCTGCCGCGCAAACTCTGCTGATCGACGAGCTTGAGGCCGAAGTCTTCGCGGCGCGGCTGGTTCCGGTCGCGACGATCTTCGCGACGCTGCCGCGCGCCGTTCGTGAGCTGGCACGCAGCCTCAACAAGCAGGTCGAGCTTGAGCTGGGCGGCGAGGAGACCGAGGCCGATCGCAAGGTGCTCGACGCGCTCAGCGATCCGCTGCTGCATATGGTCCGCAACGCGCTCGATCACGGCCTGGAGTCTGTCGAGGAGCGCACCGCTGCCGGCAAGCATCCAACGGGCCGTGTGATCGTCGCGGCGACCGCCGAGCATGGCCAGATTCGCATCGCCGTGACCGACGACGGGCGCGGGATGGACCCGACTAGGCTGCGCGCTGCCGCCGTGCGCAAAGGGCTGATCGACGAGCAGTCGGCGGCGCTGCTTAACGACGTCGAGGCGCTGGATCTGATCTTTATGCCCGGCTTCTCGATGAGCCCGATCATCACGGATGTTTCGGGGCGCGGCGTCGGTATGGACGTGGTGCGCTCGCGAATGGTCGAGCTAGGTGGCCAGGTGATCGTCGAGAGCGAGGTAGGACGCGGCACCACGATCGCGCTGGTGCTGCCGGTCTCGCTGATGACCTCGCAGGTGCTGCTGGTCGAGGCCGGCAATCAGCTCTGGGCGCTGCCGTCGCGCAGCTGCCAGAGCCTGCTGCGGCTGGATCGTGAAGAAATCCACCGCGTCGAGGGACAGCCGCTGCTCAAGATCGACGGCAAAATGGTGCCCCTGGTCTCGCTGGCGGATCTGCTGGACCTGCCGCAGGATAGCCGAGCGCTGGCCCGTGACCACGCGATTCTGCTCGGCGCGTCACGTCCGATCGCGATGCTGGTCGATCGCATGGTCGACGAGCGCGAGGTGGTGGTCAAGCCGCTGGGGCCGCTCTTTCCCGATCATCCGCTGGTCTCCGGGATCGCGCCGCTGCCCAACGGCTCGCTGGCGGTGGTGCTGAGCGCGCAGGGCCTGATCACCCGCACACGTCGCGCCCGCGCCACGCGCATGACCGCCAAGCCGGTCGCCCGATCGCACCGGCTGCTGATCACCGACGACTCGTTCACCACGCGCGAGCTGCTGCGATCGATCCTTCAGTCGGCGGGCTATAACGTCACCACCGCCGTCGACGGCCAGGACGCGCTCGACAAGCTGCGCGCCGACAACCAGTTCGATCTGGTGGTCAGCGACGTCGAGATGCCGCGTCTGGACGGCTTCGGCCTGACATCCAGCATCCGCTCCGACCCCGAGCTGACGCATATTCCGGTGATCATCGTGACCAGCCTGCACTCGGACGAGCACAAGCGCCAGGGCATTGTCGCGGGCGCGCAGGCGTACATCGTCAAGTCGCAGTTCGACCAGTCGAATCTGCTGAGCGCAGTGCGCGATCTACTCGGCGCAGGGCCATGATTGCCGTCCTTTTTCGTCTCTATCAAACGGCGCTTGCGGTTTGGGACGCAGGACTATACCGACGCCCCGGAGATTCTCGTATGCTGCACAGCAGTCACGAATGCGTGAACACAACGATCGTCCACGCCGCACACATAGACAGTCAAGCGACCAAGTGATAGCTAGCGCATGCGATGCGGCTCTGATCGCATGCTGGAGGTTTGCATGAGCGCAACCATTCTGATCGTCGACGATAGCAGACTCGTTACCGACATTGTCAAAATGCGGCTTGAAATGTACGGCTACGAAGTCCAGGTAGCGCATAGCGGCGAGGATGGCCTTAGCCGAGTCCGGGATGTCATGCCCGATCTGATCGTGCTGGATGTGCAGATGCCGGGCATCGACGGCTACGAGGTTTGTCGCCGCCTGCGCGAGCAGCCAGCGCTGGAAGATCTGCCGATCATTATGCTGACCTCGATGGACGACCGGCGCGCCGGCTTCGAGGCGGGCGTTGACGATTATCTCAACAAAGACCTGGATCTGCTGGACCTGCCCAATCGCGTCAAGGTGCTGCTGGGGGTTTAAGTAGAACCTAGAACTTAGACCAAGAACCTAACGGAAGAACGAAAGACCCTAACGAGAGAACCAAGAATCTAACGGAAGAACACAGAACAAAGAGTAAAGAATGAAGAACCAGGTAAACCCCGGTTCTAGGTTCTTGGTTCTAGGTTCTTCGATTCGTCGCTCGGAGTTTCGCTACTGCTATGCCGATCCGTGTCTTGATTGTCGATGATTCAGCGCTGATGCGTCGCGCGTTGACGACGCTGCTCACCTCCGATCCCGAGATCGAGGTGGTTGGCACGGCGCGTGATGGGCAGGCCGCGATCGAGCAGGTGGCGACGCTGCGCCCCGATGTGATCACGATGGACGTGCGCATGCCGGTGATGGACGGCCTGCAAACCACCGAGCATATCATGGCCTACTATCCCACGCCGATCCTGGTGCTCACGGCCTCGCTGTCACGCTTCGACATCGACATCACCTTTCGAATGCTGGGTTTGGGCGCGCTGGACGTGATGGAAAAGCCCTCCAGCAGTGATCCCAACGGCCTGGAGCAGGCGCGTGCAGGTTTGATCAAGCGCATCAAGATCTTGTCGCGCGTGCGGGTTGTGACGCATCTGCGCGGCCGGCGGCGCACGCCCCAGGACACGCCGAGCACCATCAGCGGCGATCAGGTCGCTCAGCAGCGATCACGCGGCTCGCGGCCACTGGCCACTAGCGATATGATTCGCCGGTCGCGTGGCTCACGCTCACTGGCCAACAGCGAGACTGCTCGCCGGCTGTATGGCTCGCGTCCACTCGGCAGCAGCGACACCGCACGACGGCTGCGCGGCTCTCGTCCGCTCGGCGCGCTGCCCCAGACTTCAGCAACTCCTACACCGCAGCCAGCCGCGACACCACCAGCTGTGGCAGTGCCGGCCACGCCATCGCCGAGCAAAGCAACCACCACGCCGCGACTCAGCTCAATGGGCGCTGCCAATCGCCTGATCGTGATCGGCGCTTCGACCGGCGGGCCGCGTGTGGTACAGCAGATCTTGCGCCAGCTGCCGGCCAATCTTCCGGCGGCTGTGCTGCTGGTCCAGCATATCGCCGACGGCTTCACGCGGGGCATGGTCGATTGGCTGGCCGGATCGAGCGGCATGCCGGTGCAGCTGGCGCAATCCGGCGACATCGCTGTGCCGGGACGAATCTTTGTCGCGCCCGACAACATGCATCTGCTGATCGACGGCGACGGCGTGCTGAGCATTTCATCGCAGCCCGCGCTGCTTCAGCGGCCATCCGTCGACGTGACGATGCAGCGCGCAGCCGAGTCCTACGGCCCGCGCACGATCGGCGTGCTGCTAACCGGCATGGGCCGCGACGGCGCGCTGGGCATGACGGCGATCCATCGCGAGGGCGGCTACACGATCGCACAGAACGCCGAAAGCTGCATCGTCTTTGGCATGCCGCGCGCCGCGATCGAAGCCCGCGTGGTCGACGAGGTGTTGACGCCCGAAGCGATCGCCGGACGACTGCAAGTGCTGCTGCGCGAGAGCGTGGTCAAGGAGCGACGATGATGCGCCCGACTCTCTCCACCGGCCAGTTTCAAACACTTGCTACCAGCATCGCCGAGTACAGCGGCTTTTTGATGGACAGCAGCCGCCACCGCTCGCTTGAGAGCGCGCTGGCCGTGCGCATGGAGGCGCTCGGCATCGACGATGTGCGCGCCTACTTACAGCAGATCGCAGGCGCTGAGCTGCATCGCTTGACCGAGCTGGTCGTCAACCACGAGACGCAGTTTTTTCGCACGCCAGCGCATCACCGGGCGCTGCGCGAGGTGATCCTGCCGAACTTCCACCGTGAGCGCGGCGCAGCACAGCCGCTGCGCTGCTGGAGCGCTGGCTGCGCGACCGGAGAAGAGCCCTACTCGCTGGCGATCTCGATCCTGGCCACGCTGGGCGAGCCGCTGCCGCGACCGATCGAGATCCACGCCACCGACATCAGCACCCAGGCGCTGGAAAAAGCGCAGCTCGGGCGCTACCGTGGCCGAACGCTGATGAACATCGCGCAGGACGAGATGAAGCGCTATTTCTCGCCCGACATGAGCTACAACGTGATCCGGCCCGAGGTGCGCAGCCTGATCCACTTCGAGCAGCACAATCTGCATACGCCGGTGCCGGTCTGGGCGCGGCAGCTCGATATTATTTTTTGCCAGAACGTGACGATCTACTTCTCGGTCGATGTGTGTCGCGCCTTGATGGGCCGCTTCTTCGATGCGCTCCGTCCGGGTGGCTATCTGTTCCTGGGATTTTCCGAAACGCTCTGGCGTATCTTTGACCGCTTTGAAACGGTTGAACTAGCGGGCGCATTCGTGTACCGCAAGCCGCTGCCGCGAACCGGCGCGCTGAGAATGCGCCACCAGCTTCAGCTCAAAGAGCGAGCCGAGCGAGCGGCGGCGCGCGAAAGTCGATCACTGCTGAGCGAGCGTCCCGCCGTCGTCGAAAAGCCGCAGCCCGTGCGCGATCTCAAGCCGCGTACATCGGCCCGTCTGCCGGTACGACCGCCTACGCCATTGCCGGCGCGCTCGATACTGGAGCAGGGCTTGAGCCAGCTTCAAGCGGGATTGCTCGACGATGCGCTGAACAGCCTCCGGCAGGTGCGCGCCGACGATCCGGTCTATGCCCAGGCGCTGGCGGCGATCGCGCGGATTCACGCCAATCGCGGCGACTGGGAGCAGGCGGCGGCCGAGGCCAAGCGGGCGATCGAGCGCGATGTGCTGGTCCACGATGCGCATCTGCTGCTGGGCATGATCTGCGCCAACCAGGAGCGCTGGGACGAGGCGATCACGCATCTTGAGCGGGTGCGCTACCTGGTGCCGCAGGCGCCGCTGCCCTCGTTTCACCTGGCCAACGCCTACCGCAGCCGGCAGCGCCTGGACCTGGCCGACCGCGAGTATCGCAGCACGCTGCGCAAGCTCGCCGACCTGGACGCGACCGAGGTTCTGGATGGCGTGACTGTCGCCTGGCTGCGCGAAACCTGCCAACGGTTTTTGCAACATTTGGAAATCGATCGGCTGCAACACCGCTAGTTTGAGGATGTTTTTTCATGTCGTGGAAAAGTCTCGTAAGCCATCGCTCTTCCCACCAACGCATCACGGGACGATCGCCGGTGGTCGTGCCGAGGCCGCGACGGATAGCGGCGGGCGATCACCCTGAGTTAGCGCAAGATCTGCGCATGGCCCGCGAGCTACAGCAGGGCCTGCTGTTGCAGACGGTGCCGCGCCTGCATAAATGGGAGCTTGCCGCAGCCTCGCTGCCAGCCAGCGAACTGGGCGGCGATCTTTATGATTTCCCGGTGGTCGACGAAAACTGGCACGGCCTGATGATCGGCGATGTTTCGGGGCACGGGCTGGCCGCCGCGCTGCGCATGGCCGTCGCGCGTACGCTGTTTCGCCAGATCGCGCGCGACAAGCTGGCTCCCAGCGAGACGCTGGCGGCGCTCAACCGCGCGCTGATCAGCGAGATGCCGCACGGCATGGTCACGATGCTCTACGTCCACGCCGAGATTCACACTGGAACGCTGCATATCGCCAACGCCGGACACAACTTCCCGGTGCTGATCGGCAAAGATGTGCAGGAGCTTGAGGTCAGCGGCCTGCCGCTGGGCATCGATCCTGACGCCGAGTACGAGACGATCACGGCGACGCTGGCGCCCGGCGAGACGGCGCTGCTTTACACCGACGGCATCACCGAGGCCAACGACGCCCGCGAGCGCATGTACGGCTTTACGCGGCTGCAATCGCTGCTGCTGCGCAACCACCAGCAGCGCCCGCGCTCGATGATGGCGACGATCCTCAACACCGTCAAGACCTGGAGCGGCAACACGCTCGCCGACGACATGACGATGGTCGTGATGCGGCGGCGGCTGCCGGATCTCAACGCCGAGCTGCGCAACATCAGCGTGGATGTGATGGGCGAGATGGGCGCGGCGGCGCTGTGGGTCGAGCTGGGCGACCTGCCGGCGGATGTGCAGTCCTGGCAGGCGGCGCTGCCCCAGGTCGGCAAGATTGTGCAGGCGCGCCATGGACGCGGCCTGAGCCGTGAGCTGCTGGCGCAGCTGCGCCTGACCCTGGAAGAATATCGCACGACCGTCCGTGCGGAACTCGATGCTTGTGTATAGCTGTGTGGAGCGTGGAATGCGCGTTTGGCGTGACGAGCCTTACCAACGATCGATCGGCCAGCTCCCTGTTCTACGTCGCAGGAGCCATCCATGATTACCTCTGAGCCGCTGGTGTTCATGCCGCTCGACCTCGACACATTTGCCGGGAGCGAGCGCTTTATGGACGGCTCTGAACTGGGCACCGCCTTTACACAAGGCATTCGCGCCTACCTGAGCGCGCAGTACCCGGAAGCCGTCGAGCGTTTCAAGGCGGCGCTGATCGCGGCATATGTGGACGGCAGCCAGCACGCGATCATCTCGGATCGTGAGCGCGCGATCATCTATCTGTACATCGGCAACGCCTGGGCCTTCGCCGAAGATTGGGACGCCTCGCTGCGTGAGTATCTTGAGGCCGTCCGCACCGATCCATCGCTCTCGGAGGCGCACTACAACCTGGGCGTCGCATTTGCCGCCATGGGCCAGACCGAGCGCGCGATCGCCGCGTTCAAAGAAGCGCTGGAGCACAACGACGGCCTGTACGAGGCACATTTTGCGCTGGGCCGCTGCTACCAGCATCTCGACGACTCTGTGCGCGCCTATATCCACTACGCCTCGGCGCGCGAAGTGCGGCCCCAGGCGGGCGAGCCGCTCTACTACATGGGCCTGATGCACCAGCGTCACGGCGCGCATGAGCTGGCCCAGCGCTGTTTCGCGGAGGCGCTGCGCGTCGAGCCGACCTTTATCTCGCCCGAGTCCGAGCCGCAGGAGCTGGTCAACAAAACCGAGGCCGACACCTCGCAGTGGTACTACCGCCTGTCGGACGATCTCAAAAACCAGGGCGCGGAAGAAGAGGCCGAGCGGATCTACCGCGCGCTGCTGGAGTGGAAGCCCGAGGAGCATCGCGCCCGGTTTTTGCTGGGCAACCTGCTGGCCCGTCGGCGGCGCTGGGAAGAGGCCGTACGCGAGTATCTGCATATTCCGCCGCAAGATCCGTTCTTTGTCGCCGCCCGGCTGCGCATCGCAGCGGTACTGCGGCTCAGCAAGCGGCTGACACAGGCCTACACGATCCTCTACGAGTGCGCCCGGCAGCGCCCGACTGAGGGCCAGATCTTCGTGCAGATGGGCAAGCTGCTCTACGATCTCGGCAAACCCCTGGCATCGGCCCGCGCCCTTGAGCGCGCCACGCAGCTGCTGGGCGACGACTCGGTCGCGTTCTACCTGCTGGGCTTCATGTATCTCGTGCTCAACAAAGAGCAGTGGGCGATCACGGCCTGGCGCAAAGCGATCGCGCTGACGCCGCGCGCCGCATCGCTGCGCTACGACCTGGCCTGCATCTACATCCGGCGCGGGCGGCACGATCTGGCAGTCACCGAGCTTGAGGCGGTGATCGAGCAAAAAACGCAAGATGTCGAGGCGGCGTTCCTGCTGGGAACCTGCTACAAAGAGCTGCTGGAGCCGGCGCGGGCGATCCCGCTCTTCGAGCAGGTGATCAAAACCCAGCCCAACCACGCGCAGGCGCTCTACTACCTGGGCGCGTGCTATCTGCAAACAGGCAACACCCCCGTCGGCCGGGCCTACCTCCGGCGCTACGATCGCTTTATGGCGCGCGGTGGCCGCGTGCCGCGATTACCGCATCAGGTTGTGCCTTCATCTTCCTAATGGTCGGAGCGTAGTTTATGCATCGTGTCATGTTATCTATTCCATCCGATCCGGCGTTTGAGCGCGTCGTGCGGGCCAGCGCAGCCGAGCTGGGCGAAACGTTCGGCTTCGATCCCCAGCGGATCGAGGATTTGAAGCTTGCCGTCAGCGAGGCGGTCAACAACGCGATCGACCACGGCAGCAAACGCCAGGCGCACATGCCCGTCGAGGTCTCGTTTCAGGTGAACGGCGATCATCTTGAGGTGCGTGTGACTGATCACGGCGGCGGCGTGGAGCGGATCGACTGGAGCCGCCGGGTGGTGGAAGAAGACAACCTGGATGCCGGCATGCTGCGCGGCTTCGGCATGTATCTTATCAGCTCGCTGGTCGATCAGTGCGAGGTCAGCAGCACCGCCGAGGGCACCGTCATGACCCTGCGGCTCTTTCGCAAGCCCGTGGAATAAGTCGGGCAGCTTTCGATGTAGGCGCAATCCAAAGGGACCAAGTGATATTCCAGCAGTAATCAGCGTGTTGCGGGCGCAACAGCTCCATAGAAAGGATCATCCTTATGGCTCAGCATACGATCCGGCGCGAAGAACAAGGCGATCTGGCGATCCTGCGCATCAGCATGCCCAGCGTCGATGCGATCTCGGCGGCGGCGATCGAGCAGATGTGCAGCAATATGCGGCCAATCACCGCGCTCGACTTTGCGCAGGTCAACTTTATCAACTCGGCCGGCATCTCGGCGCTGCTCAAGTTCGTCGTCGCGGCGCGCAAATCCGGCTACAAGCTTTTCGCGATCAACGTCAGCCCGCACCATCAGAAGATCTTCAAGATGGTCGAGATGTCACGCTTCATGCCGATCGTGGACGAGGCGGATCTGGCGGCATATCGCGAACCGGCGCGCGTCTGATTGGGTATAATGCTCCCATTTGAGGATCTGCGCGGCTGCGCTGGCGGCGCGTAGATCCCGCTTACTACAGCCTCTAGGAAGCGCAACGGGGCGAGTTCTGGGCAAGTGTTGGGAGCACAAGGGTGAGTCAACGGCGGGCGGATCTTTTACTGGTCTTGATCTCGGTCATCTGGGGCACCACCTTTACGATGGTGCATACGACCGTAGAAACGTTTCCGGCGCTGGCGCTGATCGCGATGCGCTTCTGGTTCGCGGCGCTGGTCTTCGTGCCGACACTGCTCAGCCGGCGCGCGGAGCTGACACGGCACAACCTGAAGGTGGGCATTCTGCTGGGCGCGCTGCTTTTTGCCGGATTCACGACGCAGACGCTGGGTCTGGGCTATACCAGCCCGGCGCGCGGCGGATTCATCACCGGCTTGAACGTGGTTCTGGTGCCGCTGCTGGGCCTGATCTTCGGGCAGCGCCCACCCACGCGCGCGGTTGTCGGCGTGGCGCTGGCGGTGGCCGGGCTGACCGTTCTGTCCTGGGGCTGCCAGATACCCTGGCTCGGCTGCGCGGCTGATGTCGTGAGCACGCCCGCCCAGCGCACCGGCGATCTGCTGATTCTGGTGTGTGCCTTCGCCTTCGCAATGCATATCGTCGCGGTCAGCCGCTGGGCGACGACGCTGCCGCTGATCACGCTCAACGGCGTGCAGATGTTTACCGCAGCGCTGCTGGGCTCGGTCGCGGCACTCTTCGCGGGGTCGATCCCGGTGCCGTCGCTGAGCGTGTGGGGCGTAGCGCTCTTTCTCGGCGTGATTGCGACAGCGATGATGTTCTGGCTCCAGCTGTGGCTTCAGCGCTACACCTCGGCCACGCACACGGCGCTGATCTTCGCGCTGGAACCAGTCTTTGCGGCGTTCTTCTCGTGGCTGTGGATCGGCGAGGCGCTGACGTGGGCGGTCTTGCTGGGCGGCGGCCTGATGCTGCTGGGCGTGATCGTCGCGGAGGTCTCGTTTGGCCGCCGCGCTGACGGGGATGACGGGCAGCCGCGCCGCGCCGACGATCCGATGCTGGACGGCGCGCAATGATCCAGGCTGTGCTGTTTGATTTCGACGGCCTGCTCGCCGACAGCGAGCCGCTCTCGAAGGCGGCCTGGCAGCGTCTTGCGGCGGGCTACGACCGGTTGCTGAGCCAGGACTTGATCGATCGGATGTTTGGGCTGCGGCTGCTCGAAAGCGCGACTCTGGTGCGCCAGGAGCTGGATCTACCGCTCTCGATTGAGCAGGTGATGGCCGGGCGCGACGACGAGTTTCTGGCCTCGCTGCCGGGAAATCTCAGGCCGATGCCGGAGGCCGCCGCGACTGTCGTGGCCGTGCGTGAGCTGGGGCTGCGCGCCGGGCTGGCGACCTCGGGCCACGCACGCTATATCGAGATTGCGCTGCGTGAGCTGGGTCTGGCCGGCGCTTTCGATGCGATCGTGACCGGCGATACGGTCGCTCAGGGCAAGCCGGCACCGGACATTTTTCTGCGCACCGCCGAGCTGCTGGGCGTCAGGCCGGTCGCCTGTGTGGTCGTCGAGGACGCGCCGCACGGCATCGCCGCCGCCAAAGCCGCCGGCATGTTCGCGGTCGCGGTGCCCAATGAGCTGACCCAGGATCTGGACTTCTCGGCGGCGGATATGATCTGTTCATCGTTGGGCGAGTTTCGCGCCTGGATCGAGCAGCAATAGGATCGGAAGAAGAGAGAGGAGAGGCCGGTGGAGCTGGAATGGTTAGCTATACAGGTGGAACTGGAGGAACAGTCATGATTCCAGTTTCGTTACACGAATCCCCGGCCTCACCGGCGCCGCCCTCGGCAGCGGACTCTTTCGACGAGCTGCTGGATCGGCAGCTGCGCCAGCTGCTGATCGATCTTCAGGTGTTCGTGCCCTACGATGTCGCCGCCGTCTGGCTCGGCCACGACGATCGCCCGACGCTGCGGATCGTCTATCCCAGCCAGGCGACGTTGCCGCCCACGCCCTCGGCGCGACATTTTATCTTTCAGACCACTGGTGAGGCCGCGCGCATCGCCGATCTGCGCGATCAGCCCGGCGAGGCCGACACGAACCATCGCTCGTGGCTGGGCGTGCCGCTGGTCCTGCACGGTCGGCGGCGCGGCTGGGTCGAAATGCTCAGCACACAGCCGAATCTGTTCAGCGATACCGACCTGGAGCGCGCACAGACGCTCGTGCGCTATGCCGGATACGGCCTGGCGCAGACCGAAGCCGCCGCCCACACGCGCCACGAGCTGGAAGCGCAGCGCCACATGCTGAGCGGCATCGAGGCGGCGTTTGTTGCGGCCACGCTCGGCGAAACCTTCGAGCAGCTGCTGGGCGAGATCGTCGTGGCCAGCGATGCGGCGGCCGGCACGCTGATGCTGCCGACCGAGCTGGCCTACGCGCTGGGCTTCAACCAGGCGGCTCAGATGCCACCCGGCGCGAGTGCAGTCGACGACGATCGGCTGATGACCGTGATTGCGCGCTGGCCGTCCGACGCCGCACAGACCGACGCATCAGCTGGCGAAAAAGCCGCGCCGGCTCAGCGCGAGGCCGGGCTGGTGCTGCCGTTCATCTACGGCAACGAGGCGCTGGGCTGGGCCGAGCTGCGCTATGCCGCGCCACTGCCCTTCGGCGTGGTCGAGCCGGCCGCGCTTCAGCAGATCAACGCGATCACGACGGCGCTGCTGGTCTGGCTGCGTGAGCAGATCCAGCGCGAGCAGCAGGCGCAGCAGTCGGTGCGAATGCTGGTGCAGCACATTCACCAGATGCGCTCCAACGCCATGAGCGATCTGATCGAAGGGCTGGCGCACGAGCTGCAAAACCCGATCAGCGCGATCATCGGCATGACCGGACTGCTCCAGCGCGACCCCGGAATCTCCGAGTCGGCGGCGGCTGACGTGCGCTCGATCGCCGACGAGGCTCAGCGGATCGCGGAGTTCGTCAAGCGGCTGTCGAACTTCGGCCACTCGCCGGGCACCAGCAAAGTGCCGCTCAAGCTCAACGAGCTGGTCGCCGACACGGTCGCGGTGGTCAAAGGGCTGGCGCAGCAGCGCGCGATCGCCTTCCACTGCCGGCTGCCTGACGAGTCGCCGGTGGTGCTCGGCAGCCGGGCGCAGCTCCAGCAGGTCTTTCTGGATCTGATCAACAACGCGCTCGAAGCCGTCGAGACCAGCGACGAGCCGGTGATCAGCGTGGAGGTCGCCTGCGAAGGCCAGTGGGCTCAAGTTCAGATCAGCGACAACGGCTACGGCATTCCCGAAGATCTGCGCGAGCGAATCTTTGCGCCGGGCTTTACTACCAAAACCTCGGGCGGGATGCGCCGTGGCCTGGGCATTGGCCTGCCGATGGCGTTAGATATTGTACGTAATCACTGGGGAACGATCACGGTCAGCTCTCAGATCTGGGAGGGCAGCTGCTTTACATTACGTCTGCCACAGATCTAGACGTTTACCGTTCTTAACGGTACACTTCCGTGTACGACGCACAGCCGTAAGGAAATGCTCCTATGCAGATAACCCCGGCGCTCTCTGCTCCGACAACAGCCACCCCACGACTCCTGGTCGTGGAGGATGATCCGCTAGTCCGAACCGTCTGCGTGCGGTTGCTGAAGATGCGGCAGTACGAAGTTGATCAGGTTGACAATGGACTGCGCGCGTTGGAGCGACTGGGCGAAGTTGCATACGATATTGTTTTGACCGATCTCAGCATGCCGCTGCTTAACGGCCTCGGCCTGCTGCGCCAGATCAAAGAGCGCTACCCCGACACCGACGCGATTATGATCACAGCGTTCGGCTCGATCGATACCGCCAAGCAGGCGCTGAAGCTCGGCGCGTTCGATTATCTGACCAAGCCGCTGGAGCTTGACGATCTTGAGCGCACGGTGCAGACCTGCCTTGAGATGCGCGAGCTGAAGCGGCTGCGTCACGAGCGCGAGACGCTTTCCGAGATGGTCGCGCTGATGGAGCTGAGCCGCACAATCTCGGCCCGGCTCGACGTGACGACTCAGATCCGCGATTTCATCGGCCAGCTGCGCAACCGCTTCAAGCCGGCCAGCGTCGCACTCTCGCTGCTCGATCCCAATGAGCATAAGCTAACGCTGATGGATCACAAAGGCATCGCGGGCGCGATCGAGGTTGGGCGTGACGTGGCGCTGGCCAAGCTCGGCGGCGACGATAACGTGGTGAGCGCTCATGCCGAGCTGGTCGGGCAGCACGCGGCGGCCAATCAGGTGATGCATGTGCTGCGCGTGCAGGATCGGCCGGTGGGCGTGCTGCAAATGACCTGGAGCGAGGGCACGCCGAATCTGAGCGACAAAGAAACTCAGCTCTTCGAGGTTTTCACGTCGAGCATGGCGGTCGCGCTGGAGAATGGGCGGCTCTACAGCAAACTCAAGCACCAGAACCTGCAAACCATCGCGGCGCTGGCGGCGGCGATCGATGCGCGCGACACCTACACCAGCGGTCACTCCGAGCAAGTGACCAAGTACGCGGTGCGCATGGCCGAGGTCATGCAGAAGACCGAGACCTGGATCGAGCGTCTGCGCTACGGCGCGCTGCTCCACGACGTGGGCAAGATCGGCGTTCCCGACTCGATCCTGCTCAAGCCGGGCCAGCTCACGCCGGAAGAGTTCGAGAAGATGAAGCAGCATCCCGTCACCGGCGCGCGAATCGTGGAGACCGTGCTGGACGATGTGCGCGATATTATTCGCCATCACCACGAGCGCTACGACGGCAGCGGCTATCCCGACGGCCTGCGCGGCGAGGATATTCCGCTGGAGTCGCGGGTGATCGCCGTGGCCGACGCGTTCGACGCCATGACCTCGGATCGAGCCTACCGCAAAGGCATGTCGGTGGAGCAGGCGATCAAGATCCTGCGCGCCGGCCGCAACGAGCAGTGGCAGGGCGACATCGTGGATGTGCTGATTGACCTGATCGACGGCGAGGGCGAGACGCTGCTGGAAGGCAAAGATCGGCCGCCTCAGGCGACGTTCTGCGACGGCAACGTGGGCACGCTGCTGTAACCTCATTTCAGGCACAAACTATAATGGGCTGGTGGAGAAATTCCGCCAGCCCATTCTGATCTGCCAGGCATTGCAGCCGTATCGATCTCGTAATCGCCGATTGAACGAAAGGAACTGCTGATGCTGCAAATCGCTAAGATCGCCTGCACCAACAACGCCGCGTTCGTCATGAATTTCTCGATTCGCTGGCTCGACCATGCGGGCAACTGGCATCTGAGCGAGTGGAACAGCGGCGACTATGCGATCAACCAGACACGCACCAGCCCGGATCTTATCTCGATCGACGTTCCCAGCGATGCTCGTGCGATCGCGCCCTATGTCCATGCGCTTCTGGGCGAGCACAGGACTGGAGCGCCGATGGTCAGCTACTCGGCCAACAACCAGGTTGCCGCGTATGAGGTCAAGGGCACCACCTCCGACTACTCCGTGGATCTGATTCGATGAGGCCGCCAGCTTGCTCTACCTGTGCCGGCCCAAGGCGACATTCTGCGACGGCAACCTTGGCAGGCTGCCAAATATTTGCGGCCGGCGATTTAGCGAGTTGATGCATCTGATCCCTCGCCACACTTCACTATCTGAGTGGAATCTGTATGATACAGTGGCTGGATCAGGGTTATCTGCATAAGATCCTGGGTGCCAACATCAAGCGACATATCCGCCGTTAGCGCAAGCTCCACACTTGTTTGTAGCTCATATGATATGCCTGTAGGATCGCCGAACAGACGAATGTTGATGCTGCTGCCTGAGCGCTGTACTCTAACATTGGTCCCTGGGATCAGCAGGAACATGCGCGCGGTGTTCGAATCGATGGGTACAGGGTTGCCTTTCCAGGGCGTGACCGTAACCTGCCTGTCCAACCGATTGCAGATCCGGCACCTGATTGTTTCAGCCGCAGCATCGTGTGGACTCGTGTCGCCGCTCATCGTATCCTCCTTGATCAGCTTCCTGGATCATACGCTGCATTGCGTGAGCTATCAGTGGTTCCAGCGAAGCTACGTGTCCTGTTGACCAGGCAACCGTGAACGCTTCGTCACCAGCCAGGCCCCGAATAGCAGCGGTTTGTCGCCGGCAGCATTCGACTATCTCGGGAAGTTTGGCAACGCCGCTCCGCTGGTAGAGTGCATCGGCGGCACCCAGTAGCTGGGCTGCCAGCTCGTTCTGCCGAAGATCGACGGCAATATCGACGATATTATTGAGACAGAAGAGAATATTCTCGACATCGTTCTGCTCAAGATAGATCAACACCCCCTCGTGCAGCAGGCACGCGGCCTGGCTATAATGCTTGCATAGGCGGGCAATATCACCCAGATTAGCCTTGATCAGCGCGACGGTACTTGGCTGAGCGCCGTTTTGCTCCAGCAGGCGCAGCCCGGCCTGGTAGCGCTCGGTCGCTCGTTCCAGATCGCCTTGTTTATAGGCGATATTCCCCAGGTTATTGAAGATCAGCGCGACGTGCTTATGATCGTCCAGAGCCTGGTAGAGCACGAGGCTTTCCTCAAACAACGTCCGCGCCTGGTGATACTCGCTCTGGTTGAAGGCCAGCACACCCAGGCTGTTGAGCGTCTGCGCGATCCCCGGCTGATCCTGCTGCTGCTTCCAGAGCTGCAAGCTTTCGCTAAAGTAGCGTCGAGCCGCCGCCACATCGCCGCGCACCCGAGCAAGGATGCCGCTGCCATACCAGATCCTGGCGGCGTGCCGTGGCTGCGCATAGGCCAGCCTGGTCAGCGCCAGATCGAGCCAGCTTTGGCCTTCTTGGACATAGCCGCGAATCCACCAGAAGCGCCACAGCACGCCGCACAGCCGCAGCCCAATCTCAAGCTGAGCAGCGCTCTCGCCGGCAAAGGCCCAGGCCAGCACAGCGCGCAGGTTTTCATGATCCACCGCCAGGCGCTCGATCCAGGATGTTTCCTGTCCGCCTGCCAGCTCCTGCTCGGCTCGCTCTACCAGCTCCAGAAAATAGGCGGCATAGCGCTCACGAATCATCTCAAGTTCGCCGCTCAGCTTGAGCTGCTCGAACGCGTACGCTTGCAGCGTTGTAAGCATGGCAAAGCGCGGCTCGCCCTCACAGCCCTCGACCTCGCGCACCAGATGTTTATCGAGCAGCGAGCCAAGCGCTAGATCCGCATACCAATCAGCATCAGCGTGATCGCGCAGCGCCTCTGCGGCCGGAATCGTCCATCCGCCGACAAAGATGCTGAGCCGGTTAAAAAACTGCTGCTCAGCGGCGGTCAAGAGCTGGTAGCTCCAGTCGATAGTTGTGCGCAGCGTTTGATGGCGCGGCGGGAGATCACGCGGTCCGTTCACCAGCAGCATCAGCGGCTCGACTAGCCGTTCGCGCAGGTTTTGCAGCGGCAAGCGGCGCATATGCACAGCGGCCAGCTCGATCGCCAGTGGCAGCCCGTCGAGATGGCGGCAGATCTCGCCGATCATGTGGGCGTTGGCGGGCGTGAGTGTAAAGCGCGGCTGCACGGCCCGTGTACGATCGCAGAAGAGCTGCACCGACTCGATCGCCAGCAGATCAGCTAAAGGTAAAGGCCGTGCAGGATCGGCGGGCGGCGTGACCAGCGGCGGGATGGGATACAGCTGCTCACCCAGCAGGTTCAACGGCTCGCGGCTGGTAGCCAGCAGATGTAGCTGTGGACATTGGCTCAGCAAGCCATGCACAACCTCGGCGCAGGCGGCGACCACATGCTCGCAATTATCCAGCACCACGAGCGCGTGTTTATCGCGCAAGGCATGACACAGCGTGTCCAGCAGTGTGTCGCCGGCGACCTCACGGATACGCAGGCTGCGCATGATCGTCTGCGCCACCAGATCGGGATCGTGCAGCACAGCCAGATCAACCAGCCAGGCGCCATCGGCAACCGTGGGCAGCCGCTCCCTGGCGACTTCGAGCGCCAGCCGGGTTTTGCCGCTGCCGCCGACGCCGGTGATCGTTATCAGGCGCTGCGACGAGATAAAGCCGGCAAGCTCGGCGCGCTCTTCTGCTCGGCCGACAAAGCTGGTAGTCGGCAGCGGCAGATTCGTTTGTCGATTCTGTGGCAAGGCCGGAGATGAGGCTAAATCTATCTGTGAGGGCGCCGGCAGCTGGTCGACGGAGGATTCGGCACGAGCGGAGCGCAAGAAAGCAGCGCGCTCGTCCTCGGGCAACTCCAGGCATTGCGCCAGCCGCTGAGCCATCGCCCGCGAAGGATGCAGAATATCGGCTTCGATTTTGCGAATCGTGCTTTCCGAGCAGCCGACACGCTCGGCAAGCTCAGTTTGTGTGAGATCGAGTCCTCGGCGGCGAAGACGGAGCCAGATACCAAACGAAAAGATCTCGTTCATCAGCTTGCCTTTGCTCAGGCTCGATCGCTGATCGAGTTCACGTATTCGTTATCGCTGGCAGAGATTTGGCGGAGATGTACGGCTCAGACCGCATGGCCAGCATGAGCTAACAAATCGATGGATGCTGTACACGTCAGGAAGACTACTCCGGCAGGACGCGCCGGAATTCCTACCCAGTATAGCATGGCAGTTCCACGATCGACAATCGCCAATTCCCAAAATAATGTCGCTTTTTATGTCGAAAACCGACACTGCTCGGCGGTCTGCTGATGGTGTAATACAGCCACGCTCGATTGAGCAGTGATTAACCGCAACAGGAGGAACCAGTATGAATCAAGTAACACCCGCCGATCTGGCAGCGTTACTTCCGCTCGGCCCAGACGAGGTTATATTT
>DASWTQ010000417.1:0-4143 GCA_036402055.1 Herpetosiphonaceae bacterium | reverse complement strand
CTCGCTCTTGTCGAGCACCAGCCCGATCAGATCGTTGGGTCGCAGGTCGGCGAGTGAGCGCAGATAGTGCGCCAGCTGGTTGGCCTGCGTGTTCAGCTCACGGTAGGTCAGCTTGGTGGTGCGGAAGATCAGTGCGATCTCGTCCGGCCAGCGCTCCGCAGCTTCCTCGAAGATCGCGTGCAGAGTCTTCTCCTCCGGGAACGCTTCATTGGTATCGTTCCAGGCGTCGAACTGAGCCAGCGTCTTGTCGGAGACGAACTGGAGATGACCGACCGGCTGCGACATGCTTTCGGCCACCTGCGCAAAGAGCGTGTGCGTGGTATCCAGCAGCGTATCGATCGCATCGTCGTCGAACAGCTCGCCGGCGTACCAGAGATTGACTACCAGCTCGTCGCCCTCCTCGCGCGCGACGACCGCCAGCGGGTTATCGACCTTGTCGGCGTCGTAGGCGCGCTCGAAGCGCAGCTGCTCATGGTGGATCTTGGCCTCGGCCTCGTCGAGCAGACGCGGGTAGTTCTCCAGCACCAGCAGCGTGTCGAAGAGCTGGCGCTTCAGCTCGCCGCTGTCCAGGCGGCCCAGCTCCACAGTGCTGCGGCTGTGCATGGCCGTCGCCGCCTGTTGAATGTCAGCAATCGCGTCGACGACGCGCTGTGTGGACTGCTCGTTGTGGTCGACGATGATCGGTAGAGTGTTGATGAACAGCCCGACCGCGTCCTCAATGCCGTCGATCGGCAGGTTACGCCCGGAGGTGATCGTACCGACCACCGTGGTCTGGCCACCGCCGATGGCGTAGAGCACCTTGTGCCACACGAACTGGAGCACCGAATGCAACGTCAGCTGATGCGCGGTGCATGCCGCCTTGAGCGCGGCAGTCAGCTCGGCGCCCAGGTGCAGCTTCCTGGTTCTGTGCTCAAGGACGTGGTCGTAGCTGCGCAGCGCGACTTTGTAGCGGCTGCGTGCGTTGAGCAGCCCCGCGAGGTCGCCGCGCTCACCGATCCGCGCCAGCTGATTCGTCCAATAGTCGACGTGGTCGCCGCGATGCTGCTCCCAGTAGCGCTGCGCCGCGATATATGCGGTATCGGTCTCGGGCTCACCCGTGCCGTCGGCGATCAGGCGCAGGTACGTGCGATGAACATCGTCGTGCAGGATCGGCAGACTCCAGCCGTCCAGAATAATATGATGGCAGCTGAAGAGCAGCGCATACAAGTCGTCGCGCTGTTTGATCAGATAGACGCGGAACAGCTGGCCGGCGTCCAGCGCATACAGCTCGGATCGATCACGGCGCTGCAACTCCTCGATGCGTGCCTCCTGGGCCTTGATGTCGGCAACGCCGCTGAGATCGATGAAGCGCCAGTCCAGCGGCTTCGGGTCGGCATCGATGATCTGGTAGGCTTCTTCGGCCCACTCGAAGCGCAGGCGCAGGCTCGGGTATTTCGCCTGGGCGTGCCACCAGGCCTGCTCCATCAGATCCGGGCGGATGGCGCAGCGATAGCGATACACCGACTGCATGATATAGGCATCGTCGCCGGGCTCGCTCTTCAAGGCGTGGTACATCAGGCCCTGTTGCAGGCCGTTCGCCAGCAGTTTGATCGACTTGCCATCTTCCAGGCTACCTGCGGCAACCGGCTCTAGCTGCGGCTCCAGTCCTTCCGCAGGCTGCTGGGCCAGGTGCTCGGCCAGACTGCCCAGAGTTCTGAGCTTGAACACGTCCTCGACGCTGACCGACAAGCGCAGGCGCTGCCGGACGCGGGCGATCAACAGGATGCACGAGATGCTCTGGCCGCCCAGCCGGAAGAAGTCGTCGCGCTGGTGGATGCTCGCCGGGGGTACGCCGAGCACCTCGCTCCAGATGTCGCGCAGGCTGTCGACGAGGCCATTCGCGGGACTCTCGGGTTCGATCACACCATCGGCGGGCCGTCCATTGGTCGCCAGGCCATGCGGGCTGACATCCGGCAGCGCCCGCCAGTCGACTTTGCCGTTGACGTTGACCGGGAACGAGTCAAGCTGCACCATGCGGGCCGGCACCATGACCCGGATCAGCCGCGCTTCCAGGAACGCCAGCAGATCGGCCTCGGCGACCTCGCTGTTCGGCTCGGCCACAAAATACCCCACCAGATGCCGATCGGTGGGGCCGCCCGCGCCTTCACGCGCCACGACGACGCATTTGCGCACGCCGGGAAACTCGGTTGCGCGCGCCTCGATTTCGCCCGGCTCGATGCGGACGCCGTTGATCTTGAGCTGAAAATCGCTGCGGCCCATGAACTCGACTTCGCCGTTGGGGAGCATGCGCGCGAGGTCGCCGGTTTTGTAGATGCGCTCGTTCTCGCCGCGCAGCCGTTCCTGCTCCGTTTGGAACGGATTCGCCAGGAAGCGCTCCGCCGTCAGGTCGGGACGGTTCAGATACCCGCGCGCGATGCCGATACCGCCGATGTACAGCTCGCCGATCGCGCCGATCGGCAGCAGCTTGAGATTGTTGCTCAGCACGTACCACTTGACGTTACGGACTGGACGGCCGATGCTGCGGTCCGGGCGCTCCACGACGCCCGGCGCGAACTCCTTGATCGCCGTGACGAATGCCGCCTCCGTAAAGGAATATTCGTTGATGATGTGGCCGCTGAATCGCTCGCGCAGTTGTCGCAGTCCGGCGGCGGTCAGCTCTTCGCCGATCAGCACGAGCTTCTTGAGCCCTGGGCAGGCGCGCAGATCAAAGTGCTGCAAGACCGAGCCGGTGCCGTTGAGATAGGTGACGCCGTGACGCGCGACGAATGCCGGCAGGCGGTGCGGGTCCAGGCGGATCTCGTCGGGCACGATCACCAGGACGTGCGAGTTGATCAGCGCCAGCAGCATCTGCCGCATAAACGGCTCGAACACATAGGCCGCGAAAAGGGCGACCCGCTCCTCACCGGGCTGCCCCTGCATGCCGTAGCGCTCGGACAGGTCGGTGATGCTGTTCACCACGTTGCGATGGTGTTTGGCAACGCCTTTCGGAACGCCGGTGGTGCCGGAGGTGTACATAACGTAGGAATACTGGGCGCTGCCGAGATTCAGCTCCGGGTTCTCGGCTGGCAGTGTCGTGGTCGCATCGAGCACGGTTTCCAGCTCGATAACCTGGATGGCGGGTTGCAACTCGGCGAGCATGTCTCGCAGGCGCGTGGCGTAGTGGCGGTTCGCGATGATCCGCGTCGCGCCGGTGTCGCGCACCATCATGCGCACGCGATCCGCCGGATAGCTGGGATCGATCGGAATATACGCCGCTCCGGCCTTCCAGATCCCAAGCATCGCGACGACCGGCAGCTCGCTCTTGTCGAGGTACAGAGCGATCAGCTCTTGCGGTTGTACGCCCGCTTCGGGACCGAGCAGCCAGTGTGCGAGCCGGTTGCACTGCGCATTCAGCTCACGGTAAGTCAGGCGGACGTCCTTGAAGATCAGCGCCTCGTGCTCCGGCGTCCGGCGAACCGCATCCTCAAACAGGCCCTCAAGCCGCTTCTCGGTATTGAACTCGCCATCGGTCGCGTTCCAGATGTCGAGCTGGCGTTTCTGCGCCGCCGAGACTAGCTCCAGGTTACCGATCAGCTGCGCGGGCTGCTGAACGAAATCGTCAAGCAGCGCCCGAGCGACATCGAGCACACCGGCGATGACGCGGTCTTCGAACAGCTCGGCCGCATACGACAGCGTCCAGATCAGTCGCGCTTGCGCCCGGTCGTGGGTGATGACGGCAGCCAGCGGCAGGAGCGGCAGATCCGTGAGCGGCTGGTTGCCGTCGACCAGCAGCAGCACCGCGTCGAACAGCCCAAGGTAGAGCAGCTCAAACGGCGCGACGTACGATTCTTTTTGCCGCAGCGCTTGCTCCATGGCCTCGATCGCGGCGCTACATGGGTCGTCCACCTGCGCCGCGTGATCGACCAGGGTGGGCAGCAGCTTACTGTCTTGTAAGCTGTCGCTGCCGGTCGTATCGACAAAGGCCACCACGGTCTGGCTGCCATGACCATAGGCATCCAGCACGCTGTGGAGCGCGGTGAGCACCAGCGCGCCCAATGACACGCGCGTGTTGCTATCCAACAGGTCCTGGAGGGCGGCGTAGTGTTCACCCTCGATGACAAACAGCTGCTCTTTAATCGGACCAGTGACATGCCCATCATCGCG
>DASWTQ010000416.1:0-27668 GCA_036402055.1 Herpetosiphonaceae bacterium | reverse complement strand
GCCGCCCAGATAGCGGTAGAGCGGAATATCCAGCGAGGCCGCCGCCGCCTTGGCCACCGCCAGCGACACGCCCAGAATGGCGTTCGCGCCGAGCTTGCCCTTGTTGGCCGAGCCGTCAAGATCGAGCAGGATCTTGTCGATGCCGACCTGATCCAGCGAGTTCAGCCCGACCAGCTCCTCGGAGATCGAATTGTTGACGTTCTCGACGGCTTTAACTACGCCCTTGCCGCCATAGCGTTTCTTATCGCCGTCGCGCAGCTCCACCGCCTCATGCGCGCCCGTCGAAGCGCCCGACGGCACGATCGCCCGACCGATCGAGCCGTCCTCCAGCCGCACATCGACCTCGACCGTTGGATTGCCCCGGCTATCCAGCACTTCGCGTCCGACAACTTCCGCAATCATTGACATACTATTCCTCCTTCAAGGAGACCGCCGCGCCGTGAGCCGCAGCGGCTTATTGATGCACTGCCATCTGTTGTTCGATCATCTGGATCGCCTCTACCATCTGCGGATCGCGCGCCTCGCTGAAGCGCATCCAATCCACGGCGATCGAGCGATCGGGAAGCACACCTCGATTTTCAAGATTCGAGCCGTCAGGCAGCCGGAAGCCTTCCTGCGCCACCCACAGCCGCGAGCCGTCGTCGAAGTCGTAGGCGTAGATCGTCTCGGTATTGCCCGCCGTGTTGACGCCGATCACGCGCGCGCCGCGTTGCGCCTGAAGCACTGCGGCGAAAACCTCGGCGTAGCTTTCGGTGTCGCGATCGACGAGCACCACCAGCGACAGATCTTTGAGCGCCGGATACAGATCGCTCGCCGTGATCTTCAGCGGATAGGTTTTCTCCTGGCTGTAGAACGCGCCGACCTCGCCCTCCGTCAGGTGCGAGAGCAGCCCTTCCAGCACACTGCGCCAGCCGCCGCCGTTGCTGCGCACATCGATGACCAGGCCGCTGAGCCGGCCGTCGTTGGCCGCGAGCAGCTCCCGGAGATCCGCCGCCACCCGATCCGCCATATCCTGCGCCCAGAACGATTGCACCAGCACATAGCCGATGCGCGTGTCGGGCAGCAGATACACCTCGGGCACGTACTGCGCCAGCACCGGCCGCCGCTGGAGCGAAACCGTGCGCGGCTCGGTGCCGGGCGATCGCACCTCAAGCTGCACATACGTATCCACCGGCCCGCCGATCTCGGGCACCTCGCCGTCACCTGCGACCGGCTGCCCATCGACCGCCAGGATCAGATCGCGGCGCTTGATGCCGGCCTCCGCCGCCGGACTGTTGGGAAACACCGTCGTCACCAGCAGCCCGTCATCATACTCCAGCGTCAGCATGCCCACGCCGACATAGGCATCGGTGCCGTTTGCCAGCGCCTGCTGCGTGAAGGCGCGCTGTGGATCTTCAAAGCGCGAGTGCTGATCCTGCAGCTCCTGCACCATCTCCGATAGGGTAGCATAAAATTCGTCGGGCGATGCAGCCGCCAGCGCGCGCGGCAAGTAGCGCTGCTTGATCTCGACCCAGTTGTTGCCGCCAAAATCGGCGTACAGGTAATGATCGGCGACCGTCTGCCAGACCTGATCCAGCAACTCGGTGCGCTGCGTCTGATCCATCGCCGCCAGCGTAGGCGTGGGCACCGGCGTAAGCTTGGCGGGATCGAGCGTGGGCGTGGCTGTGGGCTTCTCAGGCGGCGTTTCAGTCGGCGTGGCGGTCGTAGAGGGCGTTTCGGTTGGAGTGACGGTACTAGTCGGCGTATTAGTCGGCGTAGCGGTGGGCGCCGGCGTGATCGTCGCAGTGGCGGGCGGCACCGAAACAACAACCTGCGGCGGTGGCGTGCAGCCTGCTACCAGCAATACCAGCAGCATCAGCCAGCGGAACCAACCGCCCGGGCTCAACGTAGAAGAAGGCAGATCAGAAGCGTCGATTGGTTGCTGTTTCGACATTCGTAAGGACCCTGTATATGGATGCACTATTCAATGTGTTCAGCGCGTTTGGACTATCGAGCGCCGCAGGCTTGAACGCCTACATTCCGATCCTGGCCGTGGGCCTGCTTGGCCGCTTCGAGTATCTGACGCTGCAAGAGCCCTACGCGATCCTCGCCAGCACGCCCGCCTTGATCATTGTAGCGCTGCTGGCGATCATCGATTTTGTGGCCGACAAAGTGCCCGCCGTCGATCACGCGACGCATGTTGTCGGCACGGTCGTGCATCCGATCGCCGGCGCGATCCTCTTCGCCAGCCAGCAAAACCTGATCAGCAACATCCATCCGGCGCTGGCGCTGGGCGCGGGCGTTGTGATGGCCGGCGGCTTTCATGCCACGCGCGCCGCGATCCGCCCGGTTGCCACTACCACAACCGCCGGGCTGGGCAATCCGGTGCTTTCGTTTGCCGAAGACGTGCTCTCGCTGATCATGAGCCTGCTGGCGATCTTCATCCCGATCCTGGCCTTCGTGCTCTTCGTGATCTTGCTGCTGGTCGTGATTCGTTCCTGGCGCATGATCCGCAGCCGCGTCAGCGCGATCCGTCGCTGAGCTATGAGCCATAGACAGGAAAGGCACGGAACGAACCGTGCCTTTGTGCTTTAATGCAGCCGTGCGCGCCTAGACTTCGAGCAGCGCAAAGACCAGCTTAGCGCACTTCTCAAGGTCGGCGATCGCGATATGCTCGTTGGTCGAGTGGATCTCCTGGTAGCCCACGCTCAGGTTCACAGCCTCAATGCCGTGCATATTGAAAATGTTGACATCCGAGCCGCCGCCTGTCTCGATCAGCTTGGGCTCAAGGCCGATGCGCTGCGCCGCCGACTGGCAGAGCTGCACGATCGCCGCCTCAGGCGAGATCTTCTGCGCGCCATACGCCCGGAAGGTTTGCACATCTACCTGCGCGCCGTGACGCTCGGCGGCCTCCTCGAAGGCTTTGCGCATCGCCGCGACCTGCTTATCTAGCTTGGCCTCGTCCCGGCTGCGCGCCTCGCCGACGATCTGCACATGCTCAGGAACGATGTTGCGCGCCGCGCCGCCGGTGATCGTGCCGATGTTTGCGGTGGTCTCGGAGTCGATGCGGCCCAGCGGCATGCGGCTGATCGCGTCGGCGGCGACCACGATCGCGCTGACGCCGTTCTCGGGCGCGACGCCGGCATGAGCGGCCTTGCCGGTGATCGTCACGCTGAGCTGCTCGTGAGCCGGCGCCGAGATGCAGATGCCGCCGACATCGCCGTTGAGATCCAGCGCCACGCCCTGCTTCGCCGAAACCTTGCTGAAGTCGAGCGCCCGTGCGCCGTTCAGACCGACCTCCTCCTCGACCGAAAAGACGATCTCGGCGGCGCGATGGCCGTTGTTGGCCTCAAGATGCGCGGTGACCGCCTCCAGGATCGCCGTGACGCCGGCCAGATCGTCGGCGCCCAGCACAGTATCGCCGCTGCTGCGCACGAACTCGCCGTCGACCACCGGCTTTTTGCCGACCGCAGGAGCCACGCTGTCGAGATGCGCGCTGAGCAGCAGCGGCTCGCCCTGGCCCGGCACGCGCGCGATCACATTGCCTTTGGCGTCCTGCTCAGGCTGAAGGCCGCGCTCCCGCAGCAGACCGATCACGGTCTGCGCCATAGCCTGCTCCTGGCCGGAAGGATTATCCACGCGCACCAGCGTCAGAAATGTATCGAGCAAGCGATCGGTCTTAATCATGGATGATCACCTTTCATGGTAGGACGTAGGAGCCTGAAGCTCAACTGCCAAGAATTTCAAACACAGCCTTGAGAATCTCGCCGGCGGCGGCAGCACCAGGGCCGGCACCGTCGCGCCCGTTTTCGATCTGGACAGACACGACGTAGCGCGGCTGATCGACCGGCGCGACTGCCAGGAACGCGGCATGAATAATATCGTTGCCGGCCTCGCCGGAGCCGGACTTACCGCCGCTGTTATTGACGTTGGCCGCTTTGCCGAAGCCGATCGTAACGCCCTCGCGCATCATCGCCAACATCCGCCGCGAGACCTCAGTCGAGATAATACGGCGCTGGTTGAGCAGATTATTCGGCGTGCGATGCTGATACACGACCACGCCGGAGTCCTGCGGATCGGTCGCGCTCTCGACGATATACGGCTGCGGCATCACACCATCGTTGGCAATCGTCGCGCCAAGCAGCGCCATTTGCATCGGCGTCAGCAGCAGCTCACCCTGCCCATAGGCGCTAGCCGCCAGCCCGCCGGGCCGCTCAAGAAAATCGGAGTTCTGGGCCAGAATGCTGGGCGCCATCGGCAGATCCGTGAAATCCTCGCTCTCGTCCGGCGCGTTCTCCGGCAAATAGAAATGGAAGCGCTGCGCCAGCTCGATGAAGCGCTCGGCGCCCAGCCGATTGCCCAGCTGCGCGAAGGCCGTGTTGCAGGAAAAAGCATACACGCTCGACAAATCCATCGGTCGATTGGTCGCGCCCTGGATGATCGACTGGAGCGACGCCTGGTTCGGGTTACGCGGCGGGCCGACCGCGTTAACTACCGGCGGCTCGAACTCGACCGGCTTGTACTCGTTGGGGCAGGTGATCGGCTGGGGCTGGCTCACAATCTCGGGATGTTCCAGCGCACCGATCGCGGTCAGCGTCTTGAAGGTCGAGCCGGGCACGTACTGACCACGCAGCGGACGATTGATCAGCGGACGATTCTCGTTGGCGTTGATCTCGTTCCAGGCGGCCTCGATGCGCTGGTTCTCTTCTTCATCGGTGCCGTTGGGGTTGAGCGTCAGGCTTTGCGGATCGTAGCCGGGCGTGCTGACCAGCGCCAGCACCGCGCCGCTGCGCGGGTCCATGACCACTGCCGAGGCCGGCTTGCCCTCGCCGATCTGATTCATGATCCGCCAGGTGCGCTCCTGAAGCTGCGCATCGATCGTCAGCCGCAGATCGTTGCCGACATGCGGACGATTGAACAGCTCGTCGGTCAGCGAGCGCAGCGCCTGGCCGCGCTCACCGGTGAGATACGCATCCCACTGGCGCTCCAGACCAAACTGGCCGTAGCGCGACGACGAAAAGCCCAGGATGTTGGAAAAGGCGCGAATATCGGCCTGCTGCGCGATCGGATAGGTGCGCTGCGCCAGACCGTTGGCGGCGCGCTCACTGCTGGCGAGCACCGTGTTGTTGCGATCGACGATCTGGCCGCGTTGCACCCGCAACGAGCGGATCACCGGCCGGCTGTTGCTGAAGCTGGTGCCATCGTCAAGCGTCTCCGAACGATTGTAGATGTCTTCGGCAAAGATAAACTCCGTCCGCAGCAGCTGGAGCGTCAGCACGATGAACAGGATCGAGAAGACCAGCGACAGGTTCAGCAGGCCCGGCCGCACATTGACGCGCGAGCTGACCGATTGCAGCGTGGGCAGCGAGGCCCACAGCGCCAGACCCAGCAGAAACGCGGCAGCCCACAGGATCGTTATCCAGCGCGTGTCGTCGACCAGCGGCGTAAGATAGGGCCGGTAGCTCCTGGGAAGCAGACCATAGATCAACAGTCCCAGCCCGCCAACCAGCCCGACAAGTCGTAGAATAGGTCGCATACTCGTAAAGCCAACAACCAGCCGAAGCTACCCGCTGACCGAATGTCTGTATCTGCTGTCATTATACAGGGAGCGCGCAAAAAGAACCAAGAACCGAGAACTGAAAGAACAAAAGAACAAGCAAACAAAGGAACAAAGCATAACAAGCAAGCTACTGACCTCTTTTTGTTCATTGGTTCATTGGTTCATTTGTTCACTATCCGCACAACGGTTGCCCCTGGGAACAGGGCGTGCTACTATGCCCTAAACAACCTAGCCAAGCCGCTGCGCTCCCGGCGCGATGCGACGATGACTTGGCTCACAGCTGCCAGGGTAGTATGCGAATTTCAAGTAAAGGTGATTATGGATTACGTGCACTCTTCGATCTTGCGCTGCACTACGGTCAAGGGCCGGTGCGCAGCCGGGAGATCGCCGAGCGCCAGGCAATCGATGAGCATTATCTCAATCAGTTGCTGATTCAACTACGACGAGCGGGTCTGGTTCAGAGCTTGCGCGGGCCGCAGGGTGGCCATTTGCTGGCCAAAGCGCCGGGCGAGATCACGCTGCTGGAGGCGCTTCAGGCGCTGGAAGGGCCACTGGTCGAGATGGCCGAGGGCATTCAGCCGCTGCCGAAATCCAGCGAGGCGGCTGTTCTCAACGATGTCTGGTGCGGCCTGCGGCAGGCCGTCGAGACCTATCTGGCCGCGCACACTCTGGAAGATCTGGCGCAGCGCAAGCGTGAGCGCGAAGGCCAGACGATGTACTATATCTAGCTGCTCGCCAGGCCAAGACAGCTCACCCCGGCGCGCCACTCCGATCTTCCCCTGCATCCAGCAAACAACGGCGCGTCATAATCAACACGCCGTTGCGTCAAGTGCCGAGGCGCAGCTACGTGCTGCTAGGCCGAGCGCTCACGAGATTTCTGGCCGCGCAGCCGTGGCAATACCTGGTTGCCGTAGAAATCGATCACGCGCTGCTGATCGAACTGGCCCGAGTGGACGTAGACCTGCGTCACACCGGCGTCGAAGAGCTTCTGGATCGACTGGACGTGCTCGTCGGGATCGTCGCTGACCAGCCAGTTCTTGTACACATCCTCCAGCGCAAGCTCCTTCTCGGCGCGGCGCAGAATATCGCGCGGATCGGGATTATTCACAAACTCCGTCCAGGCGTTGGGAATGAAGCGCCAGATCCGCGCCGACTCCTCGGCCTCCGCCTTGCCGCCCACGACGACGAAATGCTCGGCCAGGATCGGCATCTGTGACGGATCTTTTCCGGCCTCACGCGCGCCCTTCTCGAAAGCCTGGCGCATCTCCGGCTCGACCGCGCTCTTCGAGTCGCTGATCAGACCGTCGCCGTACTTGCCGGCCTTGTACATGCTCTTGGGCCCCTCGGCGGCCATGTAGATCGGCACTGGCTGCGCCGGCAGATCATAGATGCGCGCCTGCTCGACCTGATAGTACTGACCTTTATGCGTCACCCACTCGCCGGTCCACAGCTTGCGGATCAGTTCGATCGCCTCGATCCAGCGATCGGCGCGCTCCTCGTAGTCGCCCCACTCGCCCGAGACCGGCTGCTCGTTGAGCGCCTCGCCGCTGCCGACGCCGAGAAAGACGCGGCCCGGATACAGCACGCCCAGCGAGGCAAACGCCTGCGCCACCACCGCCGGATGATAGCGGAAGGTCGGGCAGGTCACCGCCGTGCCGAACGGAATACGCGGCATACGCTGACCGAGCGCGGCCATAGTTACCCAGGCATGACCGGCGTGGCCCTGATTATCCATCCAGGGATGAAAATGATCGCTGGTCCAGACGGCGTCGAAGCCGGCCTTCTCAGCCGCCGCGCCCAGATCCAGCAGCTCAGGCGCGCGAAACTGCTCATGCGAGAGCACAAACCCGATCGTAGACATGTCCAGATCTCCTGTCAGCAGCCGCAACCGGGTCTTGCGACCGCTCCTCACCTCTTCAATGCGGCACATATCGCACAAACCATGCCATACACAGTAGCCGCCACACGATCGGACTGCCGGTGCGCCTCGGCCAAAGGCATCAGCCGGCTATCAGCATTCGGCCGCTACCAGCAGCTTGCGACATATTGTAGGATCAAAAAAACATCTCCCTGAGGCATCGCTTCATCTCGTTATCGATTCAGTTCAAGGAGCGTTTTATGCACACACATCGCGGTAGACGGAATATCGCACTGGTTGCCACTCTGCTGGGCCTGCTGCTCGCGGTCGCGCTGCCGGCATCCACGCCGGGATCGATCACGCGCACCGCACGCGCTGCCGGCACGCTGAACACCACGACTACGCCGTCCAAGACCAATGTGGCCATCGGCGAGACGATCACGGTCACCGTGCTGCTCAAGAATGACACCACCGACCGCTGCTATGGCCTGCCGCAGTTTCGGCTGTATATCCAGACCGCGCCCGGCGTGAACCAGGACACCACCAACCCGATCTTCACGCCCGCGCAGCCCCAGCCGATCACACTGTACACCAGCGTCGGGCCGGGCCAGAGCACCAGCGCCACCTTTAACGTCACGGCGGCGCGCGCCGGAAGCGTTACCTTCTTCTCCACGGTCAGCGTCGAAGGCACAGGGCCGGGCTGCCAGCCGCCCTACTTCTGGACCTCAGCCAATCCCAGCCGCTCGACAGCGGTCGTAGTTGGCGCAAGTCGTGGCACCTATCTGCCGGTGATCGGCAAAGGCGAGTAACGTTAAAAAAGCCAGCAGGCGTAGCTATGTGCTGCGCCTGCTGCGTGTTCAAACCTGCTAGACCGGCAAGTCCTCGATGTGAATCCCGAAGAGCGCGGGCGGATCGTGGCCCAGCAGCGTAAGAGAGCTGCACAGCTGGCTGCGATGATGAATCTCGTGCTCGATCATACCCAGCAGGCGCCGCCATCCCGGCACATCCTGCCACTGACCTGGAATATTCAGCCGCAGCCGCTCAGGCTCCAGCGAGCGCAAGAAGCTCTGCGCCGCCGCATGGCACTCGTCGAGATACGCCAGCGCATCGGCGTGAGTCGAGCCAGGCGCCGCGTCGTGGCCGGGATAGCGCATCTCGCCCGTGGCGACCGCGCGCACATTCATCAGCTCAGCGGAAGCAATATGCCGGATCAATTCGCCGCAGCTTAGCTCCCTCGGCGTCGGTCGCCAGTCGATCTGCTCGGGCGGCACAGCCTGAGCGACCTCGCGCGTGCGCTCATAGACGCGCTCGAAGTAGGCGCTAAACGCCTGCGCATCCTCGATCATCTATGCTCCCGGCTGCCCCTCAAGCAGCGACTCGCCGGTCATGTCGCCGGGCTTTTGCAGGCCCAGAATCGCGATCACTGTCGGCGCGACATCTGCCAGCTTACCTCCTGAGCGCAGCGTCGCGCTGCGCAGCCATGAATCGTCGGGCACCACGATCACGCACGGCACCGGATTCGTGGTGTGCGCGGTGTGCGGCGCGCCGGTCACCGGATCGACCATCTGCTCGACATTGCCGTGGTCGCAGGTGATCAGCATGCCGCCGCCATGTGCCAGCAGCGCGTCGGCGATCCGGCCCAGACATTGGTCCACGACCTCAACCGCAACAATCGCGGCGGGCAGCACGCCGGTATGACCGACCATATCGGGGTTGGCAAAGTTGGTGATAATCACATCATATTTACCGGACTCGATCGCCTCGACGACCGAATCGGTCACGCCGTGAGCGCTCATCTCGGGCTGAAGGTCATACGTCGCGACCTTTGGCGATGCCACAAGCTTGCGCTCCTCGCCGGGAAATGGATCTTCGCGACCGCCGTTGATGAAAAACGTCACGTGAGCATATTTCTCGGTCTCGGCGGTGTGAAACTGCGAAAGTCCCGCGTCGCTGATGACCTTGGCCAGCGGCTCCTCGACGTTCTGCGGCGGAAAAGCCACGTGCACCGGCAGATCGGCCTCGTACTCGGTCATCGTCACAAAGAACAGATTTTGCAGCTGCCGGCCGCGATCGAAGCCGTCGAAGCCGGGCACCGTGAAGGCCCTGGTCATCTGGCGCGGACGATCGGTGCGGAAGTTGAAGAAGATGATCGCGTCGTTATCGCGGATCGTGGTGATCGGCTGGCCGTCGCGAGTGATCACCGTCGGCAGCACAAACTCGTCGGTCACGCTCTTGGCGTAGGACTGCTCGATCGCCGTGATCGCGTCGGGAGCGGTCTCGCCCTCGGCATACACCAGCGCACGATAGGCTTTGGCCGTACGATCCCAGCGCTTATCGCGATCCATGGCGTAGTAGCGGCCCGAGACCGTGGCAACCTGGCCGATCCCCAGGCGCTCGATCACCGAGAGCAGCTCCTGCATGAAGGGAATCGCGCTCTGTGGCGGCGTGTCGCGACCGTCCAGAAAAGGGTGAATAAAAGCCTGGCTCACGCCCTGCTGATTGGCAAGCTCCAGCAGCGCGTATAAATGCTCGCTGTAGGCATGAACACCGCCGGGGCCGAGCAGGCCCATGAAGTGCACCTGCGAATTGTTGCGCCGGGCATGATCGAAGGCATCCAGCAGCACCTGGTTGCTAAAAAACGATTTGTCGTGGATCGCCTCCGAGATGCGCGTCGAATCTTGATAGACCACGAAGCCGGCGCCGATGTTGAGATGGCCGACCTCACTATTGCCCATCTGGCCCTGCGGCAGGCCCACTGCCAGCTCTGAGGCGGCGAGCGTGGTGTAGGGATATGTCGTGGCCCAGGCGGCCATATTGGGCGCGTGCGCCAGCGCAACAGCGTTGCCGTCGGCGCGGTCACTAACGCCCCAGCCGTCGATGACGCAGAGCACGAACGGTCGCGGTCGTTGCATCCTGATCCTCCTTAAGCTAGCGCTCCGATTGTACGTGAACATCGGCAACCTGCCAAATCATCCAGCACCGCAGCAGCTCGATCTCGCGCGCTACAGGCTGCCGGCAAGCTCCCGGCATAGCACAAGCCCACGCATCCATCGATCGAATGCATGGGCTTGCGGCTATTCCATACTCATGGAGAACAAAGAACAGAAGAATTGTTAGAATTCTAGTAAAGCTTGTTCTCTGTTCTTCTAGGGCGTGGTCGTTTCCTCAGGCGTGACCGTGCTTTCCTCAAGCACGCTGGTGGCCTCGGGCGTGACCGTACTTTCCTCAAGCACACTGGTAGCCTCGGGCGTCGGCGACTCTTCCGGCACCGGCACCGGCTCAAGCGTTGGCACAGCCTGCGGCGTCGGCAGCGGCTTCAAGATCTCTGCCACACCCAGCAGCGGCACAGCAGGATTGGTCTCCGGCTGCTGAAGATCCGTGATCTGAGCATCACGGGCGCGCTCCAGAAGATCGTCTCGGAAGGTTTCCTGGGCCTGCGGTGACGCCGCCATTTCCAGCACCTTCACGATATGCCAGCCGAACTGAGTCTCGAACGGCTCGCTGATCGCCGCGCCGGTCTCCAGGAACTGCTGCTTCAGCTCAAAGGTTTTGCTCACAAACGTCGTGTCGAAGGACTGTCCGTCCGACGTCAGGCCCTCCTCGTTGAAAGGAGGCAGATCGCCGCCGCTCTGCGCAGCCGCCGGCTCGATCGACTGCGTTTTGGCCAGCTCCGTAAAATCCGCGCCCGACTGAAGCTGCTGATAGGCGTTGGCAGCGCCCTCATAATTGCCGGGATCAAAAAGAATATGCGCCGCGTGAATCTGATCCTTGGGCGCTGCATTCCCCACCACCTGCTGGATGGTCACCTCTTCAGAAATAAAACTGCGGAATACGCTGCCGTTAGCAAAGCCAAGCGTCTGCGCGCAGGCGTCCCATACCTGCTCACTATTATTTGGGTCGATCGCCGCGCCCTGCTGCTCAATCAGCTGCGCGACCTGCGGATCACAGAGCTGGGCCTTCAAATTCGCAAGCGCGTTCTGGAGATCCTGGGGATCGGCGACAACATCTGTATTACGCGCCAGACGCAGCAGCAGCTGACGGGTAAGCAACTGGTTGACCACCGGCTCAGCGGGCGCGGGGCCTCCCTGACCGGCATACACCTGGTTGCTAAACTGATCCAGAGTAGCCTGAGAAATGTAGAACACAGAGTTATCGCGGAAGGTAAGTCGAGCGACCGCATCGTCCGGTCCATCCACCGGATTGGCCGCGTTGACCGGCGGGCGAGTGCTGGCGCAACCTGACAGCAGCGCGACAGCCGCCAGCGCCAGCCATAATCGTCGTAAAACCAAAAGAAGCCTCCTGTGCTAGTAGTCAATCTGTAGCAATGACATTCTACTACGTTTATTGACAATATCCTGCAAAACGAGTTAATGATTTTCTAAGAAGTTCCACCTACGCTGACTCCGCTTTGAGCAGACAAAACCTCCTCTTCAGATGCTGAAGAGGAGGTGTGCCACTGGCGACAGATTTGGCTACGCGCGCGGCGGCGCAAGCATGTTCCCACCAAAGCCGGCGATGAACACGCCAAAGAAGACCGTAAGAAAGGCTGCAAAACCGATCGGCACCGAGATCACGGGGTTCGTCTCGTAGAAGAGGCCAACCGGCGTGATGATCAGGCCAAAGATCTGCATTGCCAGGCCCAGACGGACCATCAGGCGCGCGCGGGGCCGCGTCTCGTTGCTGCCCCAGGTCACGCGTGGAATAATCGCGACGAGCGCCGAGGCTGCCAGGACCACCACCAGCATCAGGCCCTTTTGCCCGATCAAGGGGATGGCGAGCCCGGACAGCAAGAGCGCCCAGACCACGGTAAACGCAAACAGCGCGAGACCTACGACGACAAACAATCCTATATCACGCCGATCGGCGAGACGCGATGTACGAGGTGGAGTTACTTGTGCAGACATAGCTCCTGCCTACTTCAGCGGTCGCCGGATGGCTTGGATGCAACCACCCGGCACCGGCGACATTTCAAGGTTACGGTGTTGCGGTCGATCCCGGGCCGGCAGGCGAGTTCGGCGCACCCGGCTGATTCGGCTGGCCGGTCGGCTGCGCGGTTGGTGCCGACTCGCCGGTGCCTTCGCCGCCCTGAGCGCCCTGGATCAACTGCTCCGCCTCTTCAGTCAGCGAGCCATCGCGATTATGCGCCTGGAGCCAGACCAGCAGCCGGCTCCACTCGTCGTCGGTCAGCGCGAAGCCGGGCATCGGCGAGTAGTCCTGGCCCTGGAGGTCGTTATTGTTCTCCGGGAAGGCTGCCGTGCCGCCCTGAATCCACTCGCGCACATTGGCCTCGTCTACCGGCTTGCCGTTAGGCAGGTTGGTGCCGAAGGCCGCCGTGCCGCCCTCCTGGAAGAGACCGCCCAGGCCAGGCCCGACCAGCTTCTGATCGGTCATCGCGTGGCAGCCGACGCAGCCCTTCTGCGTAAAGACGATCTCGCCCTGGCTGACCGGGTTCGCGTTCGGGTCAGCGGTAGGCGCTTGCTCCGTCGCCACGCGATTCGCCGTCAGGACCGCAGCCTCGGGCACCTGGCCGTTCCAGGAAAGCACATAGCTAGTGATATTCTCGATCTGGTCCTGGCGCAGCGGCCCCTGCGGCTGGCCCCAGGCCGGCATCGGCGTGCCGCGAATACCGGAGAAGAGCGTGGCCTCGATGTAGTTGCGCATCGAGCCATATTTTTCTTTGATACCGTTCGGCTGATCGAACGTCGCCGGCTGACCGTTCTGGCTCAGCGTGTAGCGCTGAACAATGTCGTTGAGCGAAGGCGCGCCAGCTCGAACCTGGCCCTGACCGGCCAGACCATGGCAGGTTGCGCAGTACTGCTCGTAATCTCGCGCGCCACGCTCCAGCTGCTCGGCGGTGATCGCCGCCGTTGCTTCCGGCAGCCGCTGGCTCTCGCCAATGAAGATGATCCCGAGCAAGATCGCGGTGGCTAGCGAGAAGATCGTCGCGATCAAAATATTCCGAGTCATGGTGATCCTTTAGTGTGAACCGGGCGCATCCGGTGTTGGCTAGACGCGCCCGATGTCGTCTCTGCGTTTACTGGCTGGCTTCGCGCGGCGCGGAGGCGTTCTCCTCCAGCTGGTCCTCGTGCGAGTCGCGGTGCAGGAAGTCGGCCTGCTGGCTGCTGCTGATCTGCGGCGTGCCGTCCTCGTTCGTCAGCGCTACCGGAACAGGGTTGCCCTCCTGAATCTCGGTTGACTGGAAGTCGAGCACAACCGTCGCCTTCTTGATCGCGACCGCAGGCTGTCCATCCGCCGCGTTGACCACCTGGCCATTATCGTCGGTGACATAGGTCCACGGCTCGATCGAAAGCTTGGCCGTCGGATTCACGAAGCGATTATCGACCGAAACCCAGTGCTGAATCGCCCCACGGAACTCGTCGAACAGATGCCGTGTCTCCACAGTCAACGTGTTCGGATCGATCACGTTGCCGTTGAGATCGGTGATCGTGCCGCTGTCGACCGTGCCGTTCTGAGCCTTGACCTCATACACCACCGGCGTGTTCGGCAGCGCGCTCCACGGCACATGATCGACGATACCCTCGCCCTCGATCGGCACGAACTCAGTCAGGATCTCCTGGCTGCCCGACTGCTGAATGCCATACTCAGGCAGACCGGCATAGGTCACAAAGCCGAAGAAGACCATCGCGATAATGCCGCTGGCAACCGCAACCTTACGATCGGCGAAGCGGCGCGACGGGTTGCGATCGATGTAGGGCAGCAGGATCGGCAGCACCAGTACCAGCGGTCCCAAAATCAGACCAAAGACGATCTTGTCGCCGAACTTGAGCATACCCTGAAGCCAGAGGAAATACCACGGCGCTTTGGTATGCTGCGGCGTCACGCCCGGGTTAGCATGGCTTTCGAGCTTGGCATCCCAGAAGAAGTAGTTGATCGCCACAAACGCGAAGGTCAGCAGCACGATCAGCGCGATCTCGAAAAAGACCTGATCCGGCAGGAATGGCACTTTGCGCCTGGTCGGCTTGCCCCAGCCGCGCGGATTGTCCGGCGCGAACAGCTCGTGGATCGGCGACAGCTCCTGCTTGCGTACCGCGTAGTAGTGGATGCTGATGAACAGGATCGTCAGAGCCGGCAGCGCGAAGACGTGCAGCAGGTAGAAGCGCAGCAGCGTGCCGGCGCCGATGTCCACACCGCCGCGTAAGAGCAGGTTGGCGGCGCTACCAAAGAGCGGCGCTGCGTCGGCCATCGACGAGCCGATCGTCACAGCCCAGTAGGCCAGCTGGTCCCAGGGCAGCAGATAGCCCGAGAACGAAAGCACCAGTGTCATGATCAGCAGCAGAATGCCGGTGACCCAGATGAACTGGCGCGGCGCTTTGTACGAGGCCGTGAAGTAGGTACGCATCATATGCAAGATCACGACGGCGACCATGAAATGCGCGCCGAGACGGTGCATGTTGCGCAGCAAACGGCCCAGCGGCACGTCGCTGATGATTTTCTGCATGTCGGCGTACGCTTGCAGCGGCGAGGGCGTGTAGTACACCATCAAGATCGCGCCGGTGATCGCCTCCAGCATAAAGAAGAAGAACGACATCCAGCCGAGACCAAAGGTGTAATACCAGGCGGTCGCCTCCAGCGGCAGCGCGCGCGGACGAATGTGGTACCAGAAGCTGTTGCTGTGGACCCGCATACGCGGATTTGGACGCGGCGCGGGCTCACCCCGAATCACCGAGCGCCACTCGGCAGCGCCCATCGATGGAAAGATCGAGCGGCTCGCGTCGACCAAAGCGCCCTTGATGCGCTGGGCCGGACCTTCTGGCCGCCGTGCTGGCCTAGTCGCCATAGAAACTCCAATCTAACAGCATATGTACAAGCATCAATACGGGGTGTTCTTCCTAAACCGATCGCTCAAGGCCCGCCGGTCGATCGTTAGGCGGGCGCGCCCTGTTTGCGCTGGCCGGTGTCCACGACGATCGTTCCATCGCCGCCAACCTCGACCACGAACTGATCCAGGTTACGCGCCGCCGGGCCACGCACATAGTCGCTATTGCGCTCGAAGGTCGAGCCGTGGCACGGGCAGATAAAGCGGTTTTCAGCGGCCTGGAACGGGATCAGACAGCCAAGATGCGTACACACCTGGTAGATCGCCTCGATGCCTTGCTGCGCCACTGTTTCGTTTCCGGCAGTGGGTACAGGCTGATCCACCTTGACGATGTAGAACTTGCCGGTGGAGTTTAGATCCGGCGCATCGTTCACGGTGTACTCGTTGGCCTTCTTAGCCAGCGTAAAGGTGCCGCCGAACTCGCCTTCTTTGAAGCGCGGATAGGCGAAGCCACCCGGCACGTTTTCCTGAATGATCGGCGGCGAGATCGCTTTGAACGTCGGGTCGTTCGATGGGTCGGGCTGCACCAGGCCAGCACCCGCCGTCGCCAGCACCAGCGCGCCCGATCCGGCCAGTGCATAGACCAGCGCCTCGCGACGAGTTAGCTTGATGCGGGTTTTGCGGGTGGGTGGTGGAGCATCTGGCCGAGCTTTAGCGGCGATCGCCTCAGCCTCAGCCTGGGTGATAATGCGCCTCCCTGCATTTCGAGGCTCAGATTCGATAGCCATGCAGAAACTCCTTCGTTGATTCAGTCCAGAACATTCGCTGAGCGCATTCGGCGCTCCCGATTATTAATCAAACAGAAGAATGCCAAAAACACACGACCCTGCTGGTCGCGGCTGCATTGTAGCATAGGTCGTAGAGCCCAACAATCGGGCCGATAGTGTAGGGCGCGTGTAGTAAAGATCGGGTTTATTCGGGATCAAGATACCAGAGCGCCCGATACACATCGTCGCGTACGGCGCAGTGGGTACGCACCTCCCCAAGATACGAGATCGCGGTCGCTTTGCCGCAGGTCTGACAGGCGTACAAATCGTAGCGGAAGCGCTCGCTCACCGGATTCGCCACCGTAACATTGATCTCGGCTGGATTGGTCGCCTTCGAGCCGCACCAGGCGCAGATCACATCGTAGACCGCCACCCAGTTGGAGCGCCGCAGCAGGCGTTTGTACTCCAGCACTTTGTAGATGAAGCGCGTATCGCGGCCCCAGTACGCCAGCGCCGTCGTGCGCTCGCATTTGGGGCAGCGCCCGACCGCATGTTCCATTGTTACCTGCGCGTTGCTGATGTGAATATGCTCGCCCACAATCTCCAGCCCATCTTTATAGCGGCACCAGGCGCAGGCGACATCAAGTACTCGTCCAGTATTCGTCATATTTTTGCTTCCACTGCCGTACTATGTCAACTTAATCATCTCCTTCAATTATAGGCGATCTCGCGGCAGGGATCATGAGTTCGTCGTCAATCTTTCTTCGGCACTTTTCCACATTTAGTGGATAACCTGTTGATAGTTTCCTATATCTAGATCCAGGCGCATGCAACCGGCGCTTGCTCGCAGTCAAACGCAGGCCGCGCAACGCCGACGATGATGTTATGGCGCGAATCTCTAGCAAACATCGCGCCGTTGTTCGACAAAGATCCGCGAGAAATCCTTCTTTTAACAATTGATAAGTACGGAGATGTATAGTATTTCTTTGACTTTTTGGATCTTGACATACGGATTGAAGCTGTGCTAGGATGGCCTTCACTAGATGTAGGATGTTTATAGCGCTTTTATGTCTATATATAGCCGTTATGTCATACTAGCTACGATTCGCCTCATAGCTCGTGTGACATAAATATTTTACAGTCTCACGCACACTTAAGCTCCAGATGGACCAGGAGGAGGCTCATGGCAACGGCAGAACAGCGTCGCGCGTCGGCAGCTAAGCGTAACGGGAATGGTCAGGCGACACCGCCGAAGGCCGTGCTCAACGAGCTAGGCGAGAAGATTTTTCTCGATCGCTACGCGCTCAAAGATATGACCAAGAAGTCGCTGGCGGTGGGCGATACGGTGATCGTTTGCGTCAACCAGAAGACTCGCCAGCGCGAGATCGGCACCGTGCGCGGCCTGAACAATGGTCGCGTCTCGATCGAGCTGCGCGACGGCACGCTCACCGAGCAGGGCATCGAAGATGTCGATAAGCCGCTCGAAACCAAGCCCGAGCAAATGATGGAGCGCGTAGCCCGTGGCATCGCCGCGATCGAGACCGTCGACGAGAAGCAGCGCGAGTGGGAGAAGAAGTTCCAGTGGCTGCTCGACGATTGGCGGTTCGTGCCGGGTGGCCGCATCCTGACCGCCGCCGGAACCGATCAGCAATTAACATTTTACAACTGCTATGTAGTGCCAAGCCCCCATGATTCAAGACGCGGCATTGTAGACACACTTTCGCAGATGATGGAGATCATGTCGCGCGGTGGAGGTGTAGGAATTAACATCTCGACGCTGCGCCCGCGCCATGCCTACGTTCAGGGTGTCAACGGCCGATCCAGCGGCTCGGTCTCCTGGGGCGGCCTGTACTCCTTTGTCACGGGCTTAATAGAACAGGGCGGGAGTCGACGCGGCGCGCTTATGTTAATCCTCAACGTCTGGCATCCCGACGTTGTGGACTTCATCAACGCCAAGCGCGAGATGGGCAAGATCACCAACGCGAATATCTCGGTCGGTATCACCGATCCGTTCATGGACGCGGTCAAAGCCGACGCCGATTGGGAGCTAGTCTTCCCCGATCCGCATCATCCCGACTACGACACGCAGTGGACGGGCGACATCGAGGCGTGGCAGACGGCAGGACGGCCGGTCGTCGTGCACAAGACCGTCAAGGCGCGCGAGATCTGGAATAACATCATCGAGAGCGCGTGGGCCAGCGCCGAGCCCGGCATGTGGTTCATCGACCGCGCCAACAAGATGAGCAACTCCTGGTACTTCTCACCGCTCATTTGTACTAATCCGTGTGGTGAGCAACCTTTGCCGGCGTTTGGGATCTGTAACCTGGGCGCGCTCAACCTGAGCCGCTTCGCCTACGACGGCGAGGTGCTGTGGGACGATCTGCGCCAGGCCGTGCGCTACGCCGTGCGCTTCCTGGACAACGTGATCGACGCGACGCCCTACTTCTTCGAGGAGAACAAGGCTCAGCAGGGCCGCGAGCGCCGCGTGGGCCTCGGCATCATGGGCCTGGCCGACATGCTGATCCGCCTCAAGATTCGCTACGGCTCCGACGAGTGCCTCAAATTCCTGGATCAACTGGGCGAAGTGATCGCGTCCGAGGCGTATCTGGCCTCGTCCGAGAACGCCGCCGAAAAAGGCGCATTCCCGATGTTCGACGCCGAAAAGCTGTTGCAGAGCGGCTACATGCAGGCGATGCCCGAGCACGTGCGCCAGACGATCCGCGAGCAAGGGCTGCGCAACGTCACGTTGCTAACTGTCGCGCCCACGGGAACGACCGGCACGATGGTCGGCACGTCGACCGGTGTCGAGCCCTACTTCTCGTGGAGCTACTTCCGCAAGAGCCGTCTGGGCGTGCACGAGGAGCGTGTAGCGGTTGTCGAGGAGTGGGAGCGCGAGAATCCGGGACAGTCGCTGCCGGACTATTTCATCAACGCGATGGAGCTGTCGCCGACCGAGCATGTCAACGTGCAAGCCGCGCTTCAGCGCTGGATCGACAGCGCGATCAGCAAGACCGCGAACGTGCCCAACGAGTACACCGTCGAGCAGACCCGCGAGCTGTACGAGTATATGTACCAGCTCGGCTGCAAAGGCGGTACGATCTACCGCGACGGCTCTCGCGACGAGCGGTGCTCAACCTCAAGAAAGAGGAGAAGAAAGCCGAGCCGCAGTCGGCCGCCGCAGCTGCGCCCGCCAAGCATACGCTGTCGGAGCTGTGGAACATGCCTAAGATTCGTCCACGGCCCAAGCGGACGCGCGGCGAGACGATTAAGCAGAGCAGCCCGCTCGGCGCGATCTATGTAACGCTTAATGACGACGACGAGGGCGAGCCGCTGGAGATCTTTATCACCGCCGGCAAAGCGGGATCGGATGTGACCAGCATGGCCGATGCGCTAGGCCGACTGGCATCGCTGGTGCTGCGGGTAGCATCGCCTGTAACACCGAAAGAGCGCCTCATCGAAATCATCACGCAGCTTAAGGGCATCGGTGGAGCAAGCTCGATGGGCTTCGGCAAGAACCGGGTTCGCTCATTGCCGGATGCCGTCGCACAGGCGCTCGAAGAATGCTGCACCGACACACCGGTCGCCCCGGAGCCGACGGACGAGGGTCCGGTTCAGGTTCAGCTCTCGCTGCCGACACTACGAGCCGATCTGTGCCCAAGCTGTGGCGAGGCCGCGTTTGTGCACGAGGAGGGATGTATGCACTGCAATGCATGTGGCTATAGCAAGTGCTAGGCTAGCCGCTTGAACCCTACAGGGCCGCGATCGCCAATGTGTGATCGCGGCCTTGCTGCATGCTCCAACCTTTGGATCGCTGGGCTGAATGCTAGCTGCGTTTCTCCGCGATCAGCTGGGTATAGACGGCCTCGCCGCTGCGGTACAGCTGGCCCATGTACAAAATATCGCTGCGAAGCTGCTCGGCGGCCAGCGCGGCGTGCTGGGGAATGTAGCCCTCGTACTGGTAGAGCTGCGGAAACACCTCGATCAAGCGCGCGCGCACCTGTCGATCAAAGACCGCGCCGAAGCGCTCCTCACTCAAAAATTGTCCGGCCGCATCGGTAAAATCCAGCTCCTTGACGATCGCCAGGCCGCGCTGCTCAAGCCACCGCCGCACATCATTCAGCCTATGAAAGCCCTGTGGCGAACTCCAGTTCGTGCGCAGCTTCTGCCTCGTCGCGGCGGTGGTGCGATCGGTGAGAAACCAATCGTCAAGACCAAAGCGACCGCCCGGCCTCAGCACCCTCGTGATCTCGCTCAGGGCCTGCTCCGGCGCCGGAATATGGTAAAACATATTGATCGAGTAGACATGCGCGAACGATTGGGCGCGGAACGGCAGCGACTGGCCGTCGGCGTTGACCAGATCGGCGAAGCGCGGCTCGGCAGGACGTTGCAGCTGTGATAATGCCAGCGAGGTCTTGAGCTGCTGGCGGCTGAGATTAATCCCGACTACGCGCGCGCCTGTCGCCGCCTGAATATCGCGTCCAGGCCCGCCGATGCCGCTGCCGAAGTCCAGCACCAACACACCAGGCGCGATCGCCATCTCGCGGACGAGACGCAAACAGCGCCTGCTCGCGCCGGCCCGCCACATCCTGGAATCCAGCGCGATCTCGTCGTGGTTGTCGTAGGAGGGGCTGAGATGATCGCGCCCGCCCAGAAACCAGATCAGGCCAGCGCCTTGAGCACCGATCCGTGCGGCGCTGGGATAATCGTAGTAGTCGCGAACTAAGCTGGTCACGGTTCCTGGCTCGACTCCAGATTCACATTCACACGAAAGAAAAATCCTGGCGGATGCCATGCATCAGATCAACCGCCTGGCTCGTTTTGCTCCGGCTGATAGGGCGCCTTGCTGTCGATCGAGCCGACAAACTGTGGCAGACGCTGATGACCCAGGAGCTGGCGGATCGCCATGTTCTCGCCGGTATGATACCAGTAGTGGTAGATCACGCGCTGAAGCAGATTTCCGTACACATAGGCGATCGGCTTGCCCTTGCTCACAACATGCTCCTGGAGCCTGGCTGATGTAAGCGTGTCGAGCCAGGGATCGGCAGCCTCCGTGATGGCCTGCCAGGCCGCAAGCATCTCGTCAAGCGGCGGCGTGCTCGCGGCGGCACCATTGGCGAAGTCCCTCGCAATCTGCGGCAGCAAGGTCTGGCCCTGCCCGTAGTGCAGAAAATAGTTCTGCTCCTGCCAGGCCAGATGGCCGATATTCCAGCTGATGCAATTCATCGGCATGAAGCGCTGCCGGGCGTCGGCGTCTGTGATGCGGCCGACGGCGCGCATAAACTCGCTGCGGGTAAAGCGTAGCTGTAGCACAAGTGGATGCGGCATGAGAACGACCTCGCTTCCTTGGATACCACCGAACATCTTGCAGCAGAACGAATATACTAAAGATGATCATACGTGTAAAGCGACAGCACCGAGAAGCGAGGTTTGAGAGCTATGAAACAGCCCATCAGCCTCTAAACCGTCTTGTCCCACAGCGGCTCGGCCACGCCGCGCTGAAGATTTTCGTAGCGCGCCATCACAAACAGCACATCCGACAGCCGGTTGAGATAGGTGATCACAAACGGCCCGATCTGCTCCTCCTGCGCCAGCGTGATCACATCGCGCTCAGCCCGGCGGCAGATGCTGCGCGCCGTATGCAGCGCCGCCGCTCCGATCGAGCCGCCGGGCAGAATAAAGTTTTCCAGCGGCCCGACTGCCTCGTTGATCTCGTCGATCAACTGCTCCAGCTTCTGGATGTGCCGCTCCTCGACCTGCGGGATCGTGTAGGTCGCCTTGTCCTCTTCCAGAAAGCACAGATCCGAGCCGACGTTGAACAGCTCGCTCTGAATCACAGTCAGCGTCTCCGCCAGCTTGTTCGATAGACCGTACGCCAGCGCCACGCCGATCGCCGAGTTCAGCTCGTCGACTGTGCCGTACGCCGTGACACGCAGCGCGTTCTTGAGCACGCGCTGTCCGCCGCCCAGACTTGTCGTTCCGTTGTCGCCTTTACGTGTATAAATTCTGGTCAGCCGAGGCATGATTCATCTCCTGAGATCGCTTTAACATCATCAAGCCAGCGCTCGCAAACAGCAGCGCAGCGGAGGCAGCCAGAGCATTGTAGCAGACCTTGCGTGCGGCGATCCTATCGGCACGCTTCCTGCGGAGAGCAGCGCCCCAACCAAAGGAGGCGTATGGCACGCAAAGAGCTTATGCTAGCGACCGCAGATCGCAGCCCGGATCTGCGGCTCGGCTCGATCTTTTTTGTCGGCACGGCGACCACGCTGATTCGCTATGCCGGCTTCACGATCTTGACCGATCCCAACTTTCTGCACCGGCACGAAAAGGTTTATCTAGGCTACGGTCTACACGCCACGCGGCTGACCGATCCGGCGCTCGACATCGACGAGCTGCCGCCCGTCGATCTGGTGCTGCTGTCGCATATGCACGAGGATCACTTCGATCGCGTGGCGGCGGAGCAGCTCGATCGCTCGCTGCCGATCGTAACGACGGGCCACGCGGCCAGGAAGCTTAAGCGGCTGGGCTTTGCCACAACCTACGCGCTCAAAACCTGGCAGTCCCAGACGATCGTCAAGGGCGATGTCAGGCTGCGGATCACAGCCATGCCCGGCACGCACGGCCCCGGCCTGATGGCCGCGCTGCTGCCGCCGGTCATGGGCAGCATGCTGGAGTTCGAGTCGCTGGCGACGGGCAAGACGCTGCTCCAGCTCTACATCACCGGCGACACGCTGGTGCATGATCGGCTCAAGGAGATTCCCGAGCGCTACCCACGCATCGATCTGGGGCTGCTGCATCTGGGCGGCACAAGGGTGCTGGGGCTGCTGGTGACGATGGACGGCGCGCAGGGTGTCGAGGCGATGCAGATCGTCAAGCCGACGATCGCGATCCCGATCCACTACAACGACTACGATCGCTTCAAGTCGCCGCTGGATGATTTTAAGCGCGCGGTGCAGGCGGCGGGATTGGAGCAGCAGGTGCGCTATCTCAGCCACGGCGAAACCTACAGCTTCGAGATTCCCAGAAGCCGGCGGCGCTAACCGAGGCGGGACATCCGCTCAGAGCGCGCTGGATGTCCCGCCCGTTCCCGACACAGCCAGCCTACTCGACCGGCTCGATCGCGCCCTGTGCCTCGGCGTACTGAAGCTGATACAGCCGCGCGTAGTAGCCGCGCCGGGCCAGCAGCTCCTCATGTGTGCCGTCCTCCACCAGGTGGCCTTTGTGCAACACGAGGATGCGGTCGACGTGGCGGATTGTCGAGAGGCGGTGCGCGATCACAATGCTGGTGCGGCCTTCCAGCAACCGTTCCAGCGCCGTCTGAATCAGCGCCTCGGTCTCGGTGTCGACGCTCGACGTGGCCTCGTCCAGCACCAGCATCACCTCGGGATTGAAGGCGACCGCCCGCGCAAAGGCCAGTAGCTGGCGCTGACCGACCGAAAGATTCGTGCCGCGCTCGCGAACTTCGTAGTCGTACGTGCCGGGCAGCCGCTCGATAAACGGCGCGGCGTTGGCGATCTCGGCGGCGCGGCGCATCTCGTCGTCGCCGATCTCCTCGGCGTGCAGCCGAATGTTTGAGGCGATCGTGCCCGAGAAGCAGACCGGATCTTGCGGCACGGCGGCGATATGTTTGCGCAGCTCGGTCTGCGGCACGTCGCGAATATCGATGCCGTCGAGCAGGATGCTGCCCTGCTGAATATCGTAGAAGCGCGCCAGGATCGAGATCAGCGAGGTCTTACCCGCGCCGGTCGCGCCCACCACGGCAACCGCCTGGCCAGCCGGAATCTTGAACGACACATCGCGCAGCACGGGCTCGTCGGGATTGTAGCCAAAGACCACGTTGCGAAACTCGATCTCGCCGCGCACATGCTCGGACAAGTGCCTGGGATCAGGCCGATCCTTGACTTCCTCGGGCGCGTCCAGCACGTTGAAGATCCGCTCGGAGGCCGCCATCGCCGCCTGCAAAATATTGTACTTCTCAGAAAGATCGCGGATCGGCTGAAATGAGCGCTCCGTGTACTGGATAAACGCGACCAGCACGCCCAGCGTGGCCCAGCCCGAGAGCACGCCGCGACCGCCCCAGTAGAGCAGCAGCGCCAGCGACAGCGCCGCCAGAAAGTTGATCGCCGGGAAGAAGAGCGAGAACGCCGTCAACGATTGCAAGTTGGCGCTGCGGTAGCTCGTGTTGAGATCGTCGAAGCGATCGAAGGCGACGCGCTCACGGTTGAAGAGCTGAAGCACCAGCATGCCGCCGATATGCTCGTTGAGATACGCGTTGATCCGCGACAGGCGCTGCCGGACCTGACGATAGGTCTGGCGCATAATCCGCTGGAAGAAAAAGCTTACTGCCACCACCAGCGGCAGCACCAGCGTAACGATCAGCGCCAGCCGCCAGTCGAGCACAAACATTACGCAGATAATCACGGCCAGCACCGCAAGATCTGCCAGCACCGACACGATGCCCTGCGTGATGAACTCGTTGAGCGCGTCGACGTCGTTGGTCAGCCGCGTGATCAGGCTGCCGACCGGATGCCGATCGAAGAACGACAGGCTCATGCGCTGCACATGCCCAAACAGCTTCATGCGCAGATCGACCATCACCTGCTGGCCGACGGTCTGCATCACGAAGAGCTGCGCATACTTGAAGCCGAAGCTGCCCAGCGCCGCCGCCACGTACAGCACAAAATAGATCCATACATCCTGCGGACGGCCCTGCGTCAGCGGCCCGTCGATCACGCGCTGGACCAGCAGCGGCGGCATACTCGCAACCGCCGCCTCGCCCAGCAACAGCGCCAGCGCTATATACACCCGTTTGCGATACGGCCAGACAAACGTCCAGAGCCGCCGCATCAGGCGCGAATCGTATGCTTTGCCGATTATCTCGTTATCGTCGAAGCGAGCCGCCATACATGCTCCAAACTATAGCTATGATCTTGCATTTGAGACAAACAAAGAAACAAATGAACAAGGGAACAAAAAGAATCCTGATCGTTTGTTCCTTTGTTCTTTTGATCTTTTGTTCTTTGAGGGCGAGGCCCTCACCCCCGTCCCCGTGCTCAGTCGGGCTTCCGCCTTCGCAGCCTGCGGCACAGGCGAGGGGGAATGAAGGTGCTTTGTTCCTTGTTCTTCGCTCTTTGTTCTTTCGGTTCTTGGTTCTAGGTTCTTTCGTTGGTTCTTGGTTCTTGGTTCTTGGTTCTTCCCTTTGTTCCTTTGTTCTTTTGTTCCTTTGTTCCTTCGTCTACTCGCTCTCCTCAAGCTCAGCCCGTAGCAGCTCGCGCCGATACATCGCCGCGTAGCGCCCGTTATGCTGGAGCAGCTCGGCGTGCGTTCCCTGCTCGACGATCGCGCCGTGATGGAGCACAAAAATCTGGTCGGCGTCTTTCACCGTCGCGATGCGCTGCGCGATGATAATGCTGGTGCGATCGTGCATGACGCGCTTGAGATTCTTGAGGATCTCGGCGGCGGTATGCGTGTCCACGCTCGACATCGAGTCGTCCAGGATCAGAATCGCAGGATCGCGCAGCACCGCCCGCGCGATCGCCGTGCGCTGCTTCTGGCCACCCGAAAGCGTCACGCCGCGCTCGCCCAGCAGCGTATCGATGCCCTGCGGAAACTGCGGCACGTCGTTGACCAGCTGCGAGACCAGCAGCGCCTCGTCGATCTCGGCAGCGGTGGCCTCAGGCCGTCCAAAGGTAACGTTATCGCGCAGCGGCACCGAGAAAAGAAACGTATCCTGCGGCACAAAGCCAACCTGGGAGCGCAGCTGCTCCAGCGGCCAGTCGCGCACGTCGACGCCGTCGATACAAACCTGGCCCTCGGTCGGATCGAGTACACGGCCCAGCAGATTCACCAGCGTCGTCTTGCCCGCGCCGGTCGCGCCGACGATCGCCGCCGTACTGCCGCGCGGCACATGCAGCGAAATATCGTGCAGCACCCAGGTCTCGCCGTAGCGCACGCCCACATTGCGCAGCTCGATCTCGCCCTGAAGCGCCGGCCGCTCCGGCGTGCTCACCGGCGATTGCACCATCGGATTGTGCTTCAGCACCTCCGAGATGCGACCCATCGAGGCGCTGCCCTGCTGGATCAGCGTGACCGTCCAGCCCAGCGCGATCATCGGCCAGGTCAGCAGCGAGAGATAAGCGTTGAAGCGCACAAACTCGCCGAGCGTAAAGCGGCCTTCCGCCACCGCCTGACCGCCCACCAGCAGCACGATCGCAACTGCCAGGCTGAGCAGCAGCGTCATCAGCGGCCAGACCAGACCGGCCAGCAGCACATAGCGCAGATTCAGCCGCTGATACTCGCGGTTCGCCTCGCCAAACATGCCCAGCTCGGCCTCTTCCTGAGCGTAGGCTTTGATCGTACGAATGCCGCTAAAATTCTCCTGCGCGCGCGTCGAGATCCGCCCAAACTGATCTTGCACATGCCGAAAGCGCATGCGCATCCGCTTGCCGACGATCGCAAACGTCAGGCTGATCGTCGGCAGCAGCAGCAGCGTGATCAGGCCAAGCTGCACATCGATACGCAGCATCAGCACCGCGACGATGATAAAGGTCAGGCCCGCCGTCACGATCGAGTTGATGCCGGGACCCAGCATCTGGCGCACCGAGCTGAGATCATTGGTCGCGCGGGTCATCAGATCGCCGGTGTGATTGGCGCTGTAAAAATTCTGGTCGAGGCGCAAAAGCTGGCGGAAAAGATCGTTGCGCAGATCGTACTCGATATAGTAGGCCGAGCGACCGATCAGCTGGCGCATACCGAACTTGAGCACACCATCGGCCAGCGACGCGCCCACAATCAGCAGGGCATACCAGAGCAGGACACTTGCCTCAAAGCCGCCGACGCGCAGCTCATCCACGGCCTGGCCAAGCAAATACGGCGGAATCGTGCTGAAGCCCGTGCTGGCTGCGGCGATGAACAAACCCAGAGCGATCAAACCACGATAGCGCCGCAGGTAGGGCCGCAGCAGCAACAGATTATGCATGTGGCGAAGAGCCTTTCGAGTTGGAGCCGTCAGTAGCTAAAAAACCGTCCCCAGAATCATACCATGTTTGCTTAAGGTCGAAACTGCCCATAGGTTCAACCCATCGCTGACCAAATGCTCTAACGATCGACACAGCCAGACACACAGCCGGCTTCATCCGCTTGACGGCGATGCTATTGTCGTGGCCGAGCACAAAGGATTTAAAAACTATGCACTTCGATGAGCGCGACCTTTATACCGGCCTGGCCGCCCTGCATTGGGCCACGATCTCGCAGACCGACTCGCGCTGGGATCAGCCGTTCTATCAGCGCATCATTCAGCAGAACGGCGGTCAAGCCCTGGAGATCGGCTGCGGCGCCGGGCGGCTCCTGCTGGCCTATCTCCAATCCGGCCTCCAGGTCGAAGGCGTCGATCTTTCGGGCGAGATGCTGGCAGTCTGTCGCGAGCAGGCGGCGGCGCTGGGATTGCAACCCGTGCTGTACGAGCAGCCGATGCAGGCGATCGATCTGCCGCACACCTACCAGACGATCTATATTCCCTGCGGCAGCTTCATCTGCGTTATGGATCGCGAGGCGGCCGTGGAAACGCTACGCCGCTGCCACGCGCATCTTGAGCCGGGCGGTACGCTGGCCTTTAACATCTACCTGGCCGACTACGATTACTCGCGCGCGACGCCGCCGGGACCATTTCCCGGCCCCTGGAAGCCCAAATCCGAGAAGCAGCTACCGGGCCAGCGCCGCCTGGTGATCTCG
>DASWTQ010000415.1:0-4209 GCA_036402055.1 Herpetosiphonaceae bacterium | reverse complement strand
CACGCTCTCGCTGTGAGAGCAATCGTGCCATCGGCGGCTGGTTTCAGACGTGCTTCCAGCAGGGCGCGGATCTGCTGCTGTGTCTCCGCATCGACTGACGCGAGAAAAGTTGGTGCTGCACCCTGCCTGCCAAGAAAAGGTGTCCAGTAGTCGGCGAAATCATGAAACACAGTCGGGATGTCGATCGCTCGTACGCTGACCGCTGTGAGGCCAAGCTCCTGCCAGAGTGTGGCTAAGGCTTGCGGCTGGCAGATGGGAAAGCGTTCTGCTTGATCCAGCGCTGCCGCCTGCGGGCTGACGGCAACAGCGGCATCCCAGAAATGGCGCATCATAGCCATGCCTTCGGCGTAATCCCAGACGTATGCCGCAACGGTTCCGCCCGGCTTTGTGATGCGGATCATCCCACGCACCATGGCTGCCGGCTCGCCGACAAAGTTGAGCACGAGGCCCGAGACGGCCACATCCCAGGAGCTGGCGTCCAGGGGTAACATTGTGGCGTCGGCAACCTCGAAGCGCACTCGTGGATCGCTCAGCTGGCGCTGTGCGTCCTGAATGAATCCGGCTGATCGATCAATGCCTACGACCGCGTGAGGATCGCACCGGCTCAGAATCGCCGCTACAAGCGCGCCCGTCCCACAGCCTACGTCCGCCCACGCGGCGCCGGCCGGGATGGCGAGCCAATCGAGAAACTCGCGTGCAACCAGACGGCTCCAGCGTCCGACGTAGCGCTCGTACGGTGCGCTTGCGCCCCAGGTTTCCAGCGGTTGGTCACTCATGAATTGGTCCTGTGCGGAGAATGATCGAGATGAGAAGCTGAGCTTCAGAAGCGTCCGTAGCGGCGCGGGAAGTAGTCCTGCATGGTACCCTCGCGGTACAGATCCACGGTCGCGCAGTGCAAGCCGCCGCCGAACGGAGCCACGCCCCAGAACGGCACCGGAATGATCTCAAAGCCCAGGTCGCTGAGCTGCTCCATCTGCGCCTCTTCGCTGGCCTCCAGGCAGATCGTCTTCTCGTCGATGCTCAGCAGATTGATCGCCAGCCACTCGCTGCAAAAGCAGAGCGGCGGCAGCGTCTCATAGGTGCGGCGCGGCGTCACGGCCTCGACGATCTCCCAATCGTTGAGATGGAAGAACTTCACCAGATCAGGCTCGGCCGTGCGCTTGCCGCAGTGCAGCACCAGCCCCGGCCGCAGCGGTATCCAGGTCGCGTCGATGTGCAGCGGGTGATCATCCTCGAACGAGAACGCATGGACGCGGTGATTCGGCAAATGCCGGCGCAGCCAATCGATCCCGCTGAGATTCGTCACCATCGACGGCTGCACGAACAGATCTTTGCCGAAGCGCATAATATCGGCGGCGTCGAAGAGCGGCTCGACTTCCGTCAGCAGCAGATCGAAGCGTCTGGCCCGCTCCAGGCGCTGCTCGGCCGTGAGATTGTTGAACTCGTCCCAGAAGCCGGCCTGGTAGGAGGCGTCGGTGAGACGTGGCTTGGGCGCGGCCTCCCAGCGCATGTTGGGATCTTCCTTGAAGTAGCGCTGGAGCAGCGGACGGTAGCAGAGATACTCGAACCAGCGGCTGCGATAGCTCATCGTCGCCTCAAGGATCTCGTTGCCCAGCGTGATCAGCACGTCGCGCGGCGGCATACAGCCAAACATCGTCGCGTGAGTCCAGTCCGGCGTCGATACCGGCTGGCTAAAGTCCAGCGGCTCAGGCCGATCGACACGAATGCCGCGTCGTTCCAGAATCTGGACCAGGTTGTCGAGCTGCTCGTTCGCCACATGCACCATCTCTTCCGGCAGCGGCCCGTAGGTTCCGCGCGGAAAACCATCTTTCGGCCAATCGCGCACGACTCCCGGCTCGGGCGCTTGAACCATTGTTCCGTCCGCCCGTCCGACGATCACATGTTTGAGTGTATCCCATTCATTCCACGAGTTGATCCTGGTAGCTGCGCGATCCATGGTGGCAATCCTTTCAAGGAGGCAGAGGTCGATCGGCGATGAAATACCGCGTTAAGCGAGCTGATTGAGCGGTGACAAGTACCTACGGCGCAGGACACGAAAGCCGCTGGTGGCAAAGGTAGTGGGAGAAACCAGACTAACGCGACATGTAGGTATGGAGCAGCGAGCCAAGCCGCTCGCAGCCCAGCCGCAGCCTGGAGTGATCGTAGAAGGCAAAGCACAGCCTGAGATAATTCGTAAAATTGCCGGCACCTGAGAAGAGCTTCCCTGGCCTGAAACCAAGGCCAAGTGTCAGAGCTTGCTTGCTCAGCTCAGTCGCATCGATCGCCGCCGGCAGCTCAACCCAGACGAAAAACCCGCCAGAGGGCGACATGAATGTTGCGCCCGGCGGCAGCACCTCTGCCAGCGTGTGCGTCATCAGCTCGCGCCGCTCAGCATAGTGCTCACGTAGCTGTGGGAGATACGCATCCTGAATGCCTAGCTCAAGCACGCTCTCGACGATCGCGGCGGTAAAAGGATTCATGCCGCCGCCGCTGAGCAGCATGCCGTTAGTAGAAAAGTTGGCGATAAACTCAGGCGCGCACTGGACCCAGCCAACGCGAATGCCAGGCCCGAGAATCTTAGAGAACGAGCCCAGCGAGAGCACGCGCTGCTCGTCAAGGCTGGCGAGTGGCGGCGGGATCGTTTGGCGCTCGCCTAGCAGCTGGTACACCTCATCGGCGATGATCAGAAAATCGTAGCGTCGTGCCAGCTCGATCAGCCGCTGCCGCCGCTCGGCCGAAAGGATCGTGCCGGTGGGATTTTGAAAGATCGGGATCGTGTACAGGAATTTGGGTCGCTCGACCTGAAGCCGCTGCTCCAGCGCGTCGATATTCAGGCCGTCGTGGTCGGTGGGGATCGGCACGATCCGCAGCCGGCGATCGCGAAAGATTTCCAGCGCACAAAAATAGGTCGGATCTTCGACAAAGATCGTGTCGCCCGGCTGCGAAAGCTGGCACAGAATCAGATCCAGGCCATGTGATGCTCCCGCAGCGACCAGCAGATTCTCCATTGAGACGGGAACGCCATAGCCGCGCGTGAGGAAATCGGCGAGCGCCTGGCGAAACGACGCGCTGCCTGCTTCCGGCGCGTATTGAAGCAGCGACGAGTCCGGCAGCGAAAGCCGGTGCAGCGCGGCCTGTTTAAGTTGTGCTAATGGAAGCAGCGTTTCTGCGGGATAACCAAGGCCCAGATCGATGAATTCCATGGCAGCAGTCACACGTGGTATCTAACATAGAGCCGAGAAAAGCTTTACAAAACGCATCTCTCGTCCCCCGATAATAGTTTAAGCAACAGGATCGTGTAGATCGAAGTGGTTAGCTCAAGTCTGAGACTTGGGCTGTAGGCTCGCCAGGTGCACGGATAGCGGATAGTTTCACCTTAGCATATCGCCTGACCGGTGTCAACGGTTTTGCTGCAACCCTGATCAAGTAAATACTGACGGTGGTATGTTTGTCGATCCGCAGCGCTGTGGCAATGTGGATCAGGAGGAATAGATTACATGCTGATCGATGGGCGAGGCTGTGTGTGGATGAACAGCAGCGCCCCAGCCAGACAGCGCGGTCCAGCTAAACGATCGTGAGAAAGATCGTGATCATGTAGTACAGAACCGGCGCGGTGAACAGAAGGCTATCGATGCGGTCCAGAATACCGCCATGACCCGGAATAATATGTCCCGAGTCTTTGATATTGACCTGCCGCTTGATCAGCGACTCTGCCAGATCGCCTGCCTGCCCGGCGATGCTGCCGATACCGCCCAGCAGCGCGCCAATCCAGAGCTGGATCGGCAGGCCGAGCAGATAAACCAGGAACACGCCGGTGAGCGTTGCAAAGACCAGCCCGCCGAGCGCGCCTTCCCAGCTTTTGTTGGGCGAGATATAGGGCGCCATGCGATGGTTGCCCAGCAGACGGCCCGTAAAATACGCGCCGGTATCGCTGAGAAACGTGATCGCCAGCACAAACACGATCCAGGCAGCGCCCGGCTCAAGCCCAAGAAAATTGAGCCAACCTGTGGGGCTGAGCGGCGTTGTGATCGCGCGCAGCAGCACAAAATGCGCCAGCGTCCAGCCGATATAGGTTGCGCCCGAAAGTGTCAGCGACCAGTGGAGCAGCTCGTGCTGGCGATTGCGGCGCGGCAGCTCCACGCTCAGCGACGCGATGATCGACGTTACCAGCGCCAGGCCGGTCCAATCCAGCCCTATGCGCGCTCGCAG
>DASWTQ010000414.1:0-7833 GCA_036402055.1 Herpetosiphonaceae bacterium | reverse complement strand
CGGCTATTGGTCAGCCCTACGACCTCACCCGCCACTCGTACGGCCAGCTTCATGCTCAGCCGGCTCAGGTCGACGTGCTTGCGGCGCTTCAGCTCGCGAATCATGCGATCGGCGAAAACTTCCATAAGGCGACGATAGTTCTGGCTGACGGCTCGCGGCGTGAAGAAGCGCGCCGTCTGCTTGCGCTGCTCGTGATGCGGCTTGCCCTCAAGAAACAGAATCGGCGGATTCCTGTTGCCGGGGATCTGCTCCAGCAGCTCGGCCTTGAATCCGGCCTGCTTGGTCTGTTTGCTGCGCAAAATCGTGCGCGCCTGCTCGTAGCCGCGCACATGCCAGACGCCCGCAGCATCGCGCTCGATCGCCGTCGTGGTGGGCTCGACCACCTGCGCCGTTTTTTGCTGGCGCAGCGTGCTGTGATCGATCGGACAGCGCGCTGGGGCACTCCCTGGCGCGATGGTTGCTATATTTTCTATGTCGACAGCCATTCTCGCTCCTCCCGTCTTCTTGTCTCTTCCTGAATATTACGATACATATAATATCATATGATATACACTGTATCATAGATACATGGGTTGTCAAGATCGCGTAGAATGCAATCTGTGGACCGAAGCACGCATTGTGGCATGAGGAGTGTACGAACATGGAGGTTCAGGATCGCAGGGTGAAGCGCACGCAGCGGCTGCTGGCCCAGGCGTTGATCGAGCTAACGCTGGAACGAGGCTACGAAACCGTGACGATCCGCGACATTACTGAGCGCGCGGACATCGGCTACGCGACGTTTTTTCGTCACTACACGGATAAGGACGCGCTCCTGCACGAGGTTCTGGAGGTGGTGCTGGACGAGCTGCTGCTGCTGATTCAGCCCTTCAAGGCCGACTCCGACCCGGCCAGCGTGGGCACGCTGCTGTTTCGCTATGTGCAGGAGCACAGCGAAGTTTGCCGGGTGCTCTTGAGCAGCCGTGGCTCTGCGGCGCTGGTGCAGAAGATGATCACGGCCGGCACGCGCAATGTGCTTCAGCAGCACACGCCGGCCGAGCAAAGCTCGATACCAATCGAGATCGCCGCGCATCATATCGTCGCCTCGTCGATCGCGCTGATCCAGTGGTGGCTGGAGCACAACCTGGCCTATCCGCCCGAGCAGATGGGCGCGATCTACCGCGATCTGATCGTGCGACCAACGCAGGCAGTCGCATTCAGCGACTAAGCTTCTAGCCTGAGCGTTCCCCGTCGATCAGCGCGGCGAGCCGTTCCAGCGCGCGCTCCAACGATCGGCGCCGGGCGGTTGGCGGGCTCAGCCGCTGGAGCAGTCCGCGCGCGGCTTTCCACTCCCAGCGCGCAGAGAGCCGCGTTCCCTCGGGGAGCGGCTCAAGCTGTAGTCGTAGATGCAGATCCTGGTGGTACTCGGTCAGGCGCAGCGATCGCTCGGGCTGCCAGTCCAGCACAATCCAGTGCTCGACATCGCGCTGCCCCGCCCGGAGGATCTCAAACGTCGTGCCGGGCTCCGTGTGCGCCGTGCTGATCGCCTGGACCGCCGCCACGCCGTCGAGCCAGCGTGGAAGATTTGATAGCGTGGTGATGCGCTCCCAGGCCACTGAGATCGGCGCGTACACCACGATTGTATGATCGACACTCGGCATGATGTTGATCCTGCAAGCCGCTCCTACTCCGGCGGCATCGTGCTCTTGGGTACGTAGATCAGCAGCGAGTCGCGGAATTTGATCGCGTACGAATCCTTGAGCGCTTGCAACATCTCGGGCGTCCAGCGGCCCGACGGATCGACGATGCCTTCTTCGAACACATCCATCGGATGAATGATCGTGCTGAAGTAGCCCTCGCGAATCAGCCGCACAAACTCGCTCTGATCCCACAGATTCAGCGTTGCCGCCGGTCCCATCGCCGCCGGATCGTCGAAGCGCAACGGCCGTCCCGCCGCATACATCAGGCCAATATCGTCGACCATCACCTCGCCCGGCGTGGCGCGCAGATACTCGACGTAGCGCGCATAGCTCTCGTCAAGATAGAAGTCGCCGATGAACCATTGGAGCGGCGTGCCCCACAGCAGCAGCTGCGTCCCCAGCAGCACCGGAGCCAGCGCCCGCAGCACGCCGCCGTGAGCTAGCGCCAGCCCGATCGCCTGCGCGCCCGCCAGCGACAGCGCCACGCCGGTCTCAAGCAGATGATTATGATGTGAGCCGGTCACGCCCGCGCCGATCAACGATGCCGGCGCCCACAGCAGATAGGCGTTGATCACGGTTGGCCGGCGCAGCGTGACGCCCAGCCCGATCAGCCCGAGAATCACGAGCGGCCACGAATCGCGCAGCTGCGTGGTCAGCTTCCAGAAGCGTCCGCCGGTCCATTGCAGCTTATGCAGCACCCACACATGATAGGTGTACTGGCCATGCGTCACCAGATCGAGCGTGACCCAGGTCAGCGCCAGCACCGCGAGGTAGATCACGGCCCAGCGAATCGCGATTCGCCAATCGCGCAGCAGGAGATAGGTTCCCGCCGCTAATGGCCCGGCCAGCATGGTTTGCTTGGAAAAATGTGCCAGCACAAAGGCCAGCGCCGCCGCGATCAAGCTGGGCGACAGCCACCAGCGCCGAGATCCTGGCTGCTCGGTCTCGGGACCGCGCCAGAGCGAGATCAGCCACAGCCCGATCACCGTGAACGCCAGGCCCACCAGATCCGGCTTGATCCGCAGCGCCCAGATCTGCAACGGCGCGAACGCCAGCAGCGTCACCACCGCCGCCACGCCCGCCAGCCGGGAGCCTGTTACCTGACGCGCCACGCCAAAGCCGGCCAGCGCCACCAGCAGCGCCGCGATCACCGAGATCAGGCGTCCGGCGTAGAACAGATGCGGCACGGTTGAGTCGCCGAAGAGCGCGAGCAGCAGCGGATGCAGCGGTGGATACGGCGCCGAGACGAAATTCTCGGGCACGACCGGCACATACAGCCCCTGGCCGGAGCGCAGCAGCGACGCTTCCCAGAGCGCCATGCCCTCCTGGCCATCCAGCGGCGCGCTGTACTGAAGCGCGTTGAGCGTGTACGTCACGCCGCGAAAAAGCGCCCACCAGCCGCAGGCCAGCGCGATCCAGACGGCCGCCAGCAGCGGAATGGGAGCGAGCGAGATCGATCGGGTTTGCGTACGAGTTCGAGCAGTCATAGGCGGTTATGTAAATCGCGCAGTGCATCCTCAAATTGCTTGAGCAGGTCGCTCAGCGGCGGCGCGCTCAGATCGAGATCCACTGGAATATCAGTCCGAATCGGGATTTCGGCCTGGAACGGAATATCTTTCGTTAGCGGCACCTGCACCGTATCGCTGACCGGCACCGTGAAGTTAAGCGGCACATCGATCGGCAACGTCCCAACCGGCGTGTCGATCGGCACGCTGATCGTCTGGCTGATCGGCACACTGATATTGAGCGGCACCGTCACCGTCTCGTCGATTCTGACCGTGGTATCGACGGTGAAAGTTTGATCGACCGGAAAGTTGTAGCGAATCTTCTGCTGGCGAAGCTCAGCCAGCTGCTGGGTACTGACCTCAAGCTGGTTGTTGATGATGCCACGGACCCGCAGCAGCGCGCCGATCGTCAGCGCATTGATCAGCAGGGACAGCACGATAAAAATGCTCAGCACCGTTGTGATGACATTGCTGCGGACCCAAACCCGTGCCAGTGTCAATGCGTCGCGTTTTGGCTGCTGATCGGTCATGCGTACTCCTTGATTGCTCAGTTGCGGCCGGTATCCTACCGCACATCGGCTGATGCTCCAAATAACAGGCCACCAGATACAACAAAACGAGGCCACCTTCGGGGGTTGACCTCGTCGTCCAGCAGCGATGATCGCTAGAGCGCGCGGGCAAAGGCAATGTCACGGATCGCGCTGTAGCCCGAGCGCAGCTCAGCCCAGGTACGACCGCGATCCGAGCTGAACCACAGCGCGCCGGCCTCGGTCCCGGCGAAAGCTTGATCGATAAAGCGCGGCGGTGTGACCAGCACCGTCACGGCGCGCGGCCCTTCAAGCGGCGTGAGCGTTGCGCCGCGATCCTCGGAGCGAAGCAGCTGCTCCTGTGTGCCGATCAACAGCACTGGTCGCTGGCCGCTCAGCATCAGCAGTGCTCCCGTCGCGGCTGCCGGCAGCGGATACGATCCCTCAGCGGTGCGTAGCGACTCAGCGCCGGCCAGCAACAGCGACTCGGGCTCGTCCGGGTCGCTGGCCAGGTGGAGCACGTTAAGATCGCCCAGATCGCGCGCGTGCCAGCCGTCAGCAAGACGCTCGTAGACTCGCCCATCGCCGCCGACGCCGAGCAGCGTTCCGTTGGGCAGCGACGACCAACGCAGAATCGGCGTGGACAGGCGCGCGGCCTCGGTCCAGGTCTCGCCGTCGGCGCTGGTGAGGATCGCGCCGCTGTCGGCACCGGCATAGAGCGCTCCCGTGGCGTCAAAGACCAGCGATCGCGTAGGCTCCGGCGAGACCGGCTCCCAGCTCATGCCGCCGTTAGTCGAGCGCGAGATTCCCGCCGCCGAGGCTGCCAGCGCCAGCAGCGGATCGTTGGGCGACGCGATCACCGCATGCAGATCCTGCCCGCTGAGCGCGCGTCCAACCTCACGCCAGCGATCGCTCTTGCCCGGATTGGCAAGCTGGATCAGCCCCGCAGCCGTCGCGATGTATAAGATTCGTGCTTCAGCCATAAAACACCAGAAGAACAAAAGAACAAAAGAACAAGAGAACAAAGACGCCAAGGGTCACCCGGAACAAAGAACAAAGAGCAAAGAACAAGAAGCAGCTGGATCATTTGTTCCTTTGTTTCTTTGTTCGTTTGTTTGCCCGCAGGGCCGACTAAGCCTTGGCCGAAATGCTGCGCAGCCGCTCGATCATGGATGGCAGCACCGCCAGCAGCCGATCGATGTCGGCTGAGGTCGTGTCTTTGCCAACCGTAAACCGAACGCTGCCGTGCGCCTCGTCCACCGTCAGGCCCAGCGCCATGAGCACATGCGACGGCTCAAGCGATCCGCTGGTGCAGGCCGAGCCCGAAGACGCGCAGATGCCGACCTGATCCAGCAGCAGCAGCAGGCTCTCGCCCTCGGCATAGTCAAAGCTCAGGTTGACGTTGTTGGGCAGGCGCTGCGTGCGATGGCCGTTGATCCGCGTGTGCGGAATACGCTCCATGATCTCGTCGATCAGCCGGTCGCGCAACGCGGTGCAGTGCGCCACATAGCTCGATCGACGCTCCTCCGCCCGCTGCAAAGCCGCCGCAAAGCCGACGATTCCCGCGACGTTTTCGGTGCCCGCGCGCCGCCGCCGCTCCTGGCCGCCGCCGTTGATCTGCGTCAGCAGCGAGGTGCCACGCCGCACATACAGCATGCCCACGCCCTTGGGACCGTAGAATTTGTGCGCCGTCAGCGAGAGCAGATCGACGTTTAGCTCGTTCACATCCAGCGAAAGCGCACCCGCCGCCTGCACCGCGTCGGTGTGGAAGAGCACGCCACGCTCACGGCAGATCGCGCCCAGCTCGGCGATCGGCTGGATCGTGCCGATCTCGTTGTTGGCGTACATGATCGTCGCCAGCACGGTGTCTGGCCGAATCGCCGCGCGCAGATCCTCGGGCGACACAATGCCGTCGCCGTCGACGGGCAGCACCGTCACCTCGAAGCCGAACGCCTTCAGATAGTCGCAGGCGTGCAGCACCGCATGATGCTCGATCGCGCTGGTGATGATGTGCGCGCCTTTGCCCTGCTCACGCGCCGCGAAGGCCGCGCCCTTGATCGCCAGGTTGTCGGACTCCGAGCCGCCGCCGGTAAACACAATATCTTTAGCCGCGCAGCCCAGCACCTCTGCCGTCAAAGAGCGCGCGTCGTCAAGCGCCTGAAGAGCAGCCCGTCCCATCCGGTAGATGCTCGATGGATTGCCGAAACACTCCGAGAAGTAGGGCAGCATCGCCTCAAGCACGGCCGGATCGACGGGCGTGGTAGCAGCATGATCAAGATAGAGCATCGGCTCAGCCATACAAAACTCCTTATATCCACTCATCATTGTACCCCGAACCAAGGAAAGAACCTAGAACCGACGAAGAACCAAGAACCTAGAACCCAGAACCAAACGGAAGAACAAACGAACAAACGAACAAGAGAACAAGGGAAGTACCGCCAGTCCCCTCGCCTGTCGCAACGGGAGAGGGGGTGCCGAGTAAAGCGAGGCGGGGGTGAGGGCCTGCTAAACAAATACCTCCTGTTTCTGAAGCAAGCAAGCGGCTATGCTATAATTCCGCGCAGCATGGAGGCAACTATGGAGTACGAAGCGGTCATCGGGCTCGAAGTTCACGCCCAGGTTCTGACCGACTCTAAAATGTTCTGCGGCTGTAGCGCCGACTACGCGAACGCCGCTCCGAATACGCACGTCTGTCCGGTTTGTCTTGGCCTGCCCGGCTCGCTGCCGGTGATCAACCAGCGTGCGGTCGAGATGATCGCGATGACGGGGCTGGCGCTCAACTGCCGGATCAACCACGATACCTTTTTCGATCGCAAGAACTACTTTTATGTCGATCTGCCATCGTCCTACCAGCGCAGCCAGTACGATCATCCGATCTGCGTGGAGGGCACGCTGGACATCGAGACGACGAGCGGGACCAAGCGCATCGGGATCACGCGCGCGCACATGGAGGAAGATACCGGCAAGCTCACGCACGTCGAAGGCGGCTCGCTGGTGGACTACAATCGCTCGGGCGTGCCGCTGATGGAGATCGTCAGCGAGCCGGATATTGCCTCGCCCGAGGAGGCCAGGCTCTACTGCGCCAAGATGCGCCAGCTGCTGGTCTGGATCGGCGTGAACAGCGGCAACCTCGACGAGGGCGCGATGCGCTTCGACGTCAACGTCTCGATCCGGCCCAAGGGTAGCCAGAAATTCGGCACCAAGATCGAGATCAAAAACCTGAACTCGATCCGCTCGGTTGAGCGCGCGCTGATCTATGAGATCGAGCGCCAGACCAAGGTATTGAGCGAGGGCGGCACGCTTCAGCAGGAGACGCGCGGCTGGGACGAGGACAAAGGCGCGACGATCGGGCAGCGCTCCAAGGAGTTCGCCCACGACTATCGCTACTTCCCCGACCCGGACCTGCCGCCCCTGGCGATCGACGAGCCGTGGGTAGCGGAGCGACGCGCCGAGCTGCCGGAGCTGCCCGACGCGCGACGGCAGCGCTTCGAGGCCGAGCACAGCCTGTCGACGCAGGATGCCCTGCTGCTGACCAGTGAGCGCGCGGTCGCTGATTACTTCGAGGCGGCGGTCGCGGCAGCCCGTGAGCACGCGCCCAAATCGGTCGCCAACTGGATCACCGGCGAGCTGTTCCGGCTGCTCAACGACGGCGGCGAAACGATCGGCGCTGTCGGGGCGCGACTCCGGCCCGAGTTCATCGGCGAGCTGCTGGGGCTGCTCAAAGCCGCGACGATCAACGGCACCACCGCCAAGCAGGTCTTCGAGGAAAGCTTCCGCACGGGCACGGCGCCGGCTGCGATCGTGGATGCTAAAGGTCTGCGCCAGATCAGCGACTCGGGCCTGGTGCTCGACTTTGCCCGGCAGGCGGTCGAGGCCAATCCCAAGGTCGTGGGCGACTACCGCTCGGGCAAGACCCAGGCGATTAAATTCCTGGTCGGCCAGGTGATGAAGCTGAGCAAAGGCCAGGCCAACCCGCAGATCGCGGAGCAGGCGCTGCACGAAGTGCTGGACGCGTAGCGGAGAACAGAGAACAGAGAACAAAGAGGTTCCGCGATTTCCCCCTCGCCTGTCGCAACGGGAGAGGGGGAAGCTGCGTTAGCAGCGGAGGTGAGGGCCATACACAAA
>DASWTQ010000413.1:0-2510 GCA_036402055.1 Herpetosiphonaceae bacterium | reverse complement strand
GCCTTCGATCGCCTGAAGCTGACCGACGAGGACCGGCGGCGGACCAGCCTGTATCGCCAGCAGCTGAGCCGCGCCGAGGTTCGCCGCAGCGCGGACAGCGTCGGGGATTTTCTGGCCGGCCTTGAGCTTGAGGTCACGATCGCGCCGCCGACGAGACAGCAGCTGCATCGCGTGGCCCAGCTGACGCAGCGCACGAATCAGTTCAATCTCACGACGGTGCGGCGCTCGGAGCAGGAGCTGGCACGGCTGCTTGAGTCGGGAGCGAGCGAGTGTCTGGCCGTGCAGGTCCAGGATCGCTTCGGCGACTACGGCCTGGTCGGCGCGATTCTGTTCGCCGCCGAAGCCCAACAGCTGATCGTCGATACATTCTTGCTGAGCTGTCGCGCGCTTGGTCGCGGTGTCGAGCACCGGATGCTGTCGCACCTGGGACGGATCGCGCTGGCTCGTGGTCTTGACCAGATCCTGCTGCGCTTCACGCCGACGGCCAGAAACCAGCCCGCGCATGAATTTCTGCAAAGCATCGCGGGAGCCAGCCAGGAGCAAGACGGCTACGTAATTTCCGCCGCGATCGCCGCCGAGCTGCGCTACCAGCCTGTCGCAGAGCTGCCCGACGAGGAGCAGCCAGGCGCGCCGATCAGCGCTGAGCCGCACGGACTGCACCGCGCCGCGCTCTACAGCCGTATCGCCCACGGTTGCCACGGCATTCAACATGTGCTGGAGCAGATTCAGCTGCGCCGCGCACAGCAGTCTCCAGCTCGCGAGCAGAGCTTGATCGCGCCGCGCACGCCGCTGGAGCAGCTGCTGGCCGAGATCTGGGGCGAGATGCTGGGCCGCGAGCAGATCGGCGTCGACGAGAACTTTTTCGATCTCGGCGGCCACTCGCTCATGGCAACGCAAATCCTGTCACGCGTACGCGCCGCGCTGGATCTCGATATTCCGATGAGCGTGCTGTTCACCGGCGCACTTACGATCGCCGAGCTGGCCGGCGCGATCGAGGCGTATCAGATCGAACAGGCGAGCATGGACGACATCGCCGCCGTGATGCGGGAGCTGGACGGGCTTTCATCTGAGGAGATCACCGCGCTGCTCAACAGCGAGGTTCTGACCGGAGGCAGCTTTTGAAATTGCTACTCACCCAAAAAGCGATCTACAACACGACGCTCGGCGGCGCGCCCAAAGCCAATCGCATCCTGATCGAAGGGCTGGCGGCGCGTGGCCATGACTGCCGTGTTGTCGCGCCGGCCGCCGCCCAGACGATCAGCGCCGCCGAGCTGCGCGCGCAGCTTGAGCGGGAGGGCCTGAACGTGATCGCGGCCTCGGCGGAGGCGGTCGTCTACCGGCACGCCGACGTCGAGATCCACGCCATCGCCGACATCACCGTGCTGCGCGCCTATCTCCGCCGTCAGATCGAGACCTTCGCGCCTGACTGGACGCTGGCCTCGACGGAAGATCCGGCCCAGGTACTGCTCGAAGTCGCGCTGGAGGCCAGCGGCGGTCGCGTGGTGCTGATCGCGCATACCACGCTGCATCTGCCGTTCGGCCCGACCTGCTTTGTCGCCAGCGCCACCAAAACGCAGCTGATCCGCCGCACGGCCGGCATTATCACCGTCAGCAGCTACGTCAAAGACTATATTCAGCGCTGGTCCGGCTGCGATTCACAGGTGATCCCGTTTCCGGTCTACGGCTCGCCGCCGTTTCCGCGCTTCGGTACCTCCGATCGCGGCTATGTTACGCTGATCAATCCCTGCGCGGTGAAAGGCTTGTCGATCTTCACCGCCCTGGCCGAGCGCCTGCCGGAGGTCGCGTTTGCCGCCGTGCCGACCTGGGGCACCACCGACGCCGATCGAGCCATGCTTGAGCGCCTGCCGAATGTGCGCCTGCTGCGGCCGGTCGCCGAGATCGACGAGCTGTTTGCTCAGACGCGGGTTTTACTCGCGCCGTCGCTGTGGGACGAGGCGTTCGGCCAGGTTGCGGTCGAGGCGATGCTGCGCGGGATTCCGGTTCTGGCCAGCGATGCCGGCGGCTTGCCCGAGGCCAAGTTGGGCGTGCCCTACGTGCTGCCGGTTCGTCCGATCGAGCGCTACGAGGAGCGGCTGGACAACAACAATATTCCGGTCGCGATCGTGCCGCAGCAGGATGTCGATCCCTGGCTGTCCGCGCTTCAGCGCCTGCTGGGCGATCGTGAGCACTACCAGGCTATCGCCGACGCGTCGTGTGAGGCTGCGCACGCTTATCTGGAGCGGCTCGACATCGCGCCCTTCGACACGTTTCTGCGCAATCTTAAGCTGTCTGATCCGGCGAACACCAGCACGGCTCAGCCGCAGCCGCAGACCGTCACCGCAATCAGCGGCCTGTCGCCCGAGCAGCGTGCGCTGCTGGCGCTGCGACTGCGGCAGCGCAACAGTCAGCCGGCGCCGCAGCCGATCAGCCGCCCGGCCATGGACGAGTCCGAGACTACCACGTTTCCGCTCTCGTCGGCCCAGCGGCGGATCTGGTTTTTGGAGCAGCTA
>DASWTQ010000412.1:0-2979 GCA_036402055.1 Herpetosiphonaceae bacterium | reverse complement strand
GAGCGTAGCGCCGATCAGCAGCGGCCAGAAAAACTCCCAGACCGAGACGTCGAAGCTGAAGGGCGTTTTTTGCAGCACGCGATCGCTGGCGGTGAGCCCAAAGGCCTCTTGCATCCACAGCAGGCGGTTGACGATCGCGACGTGGGTGTTCATCGCGCCCTTGGGCTGGCCGGTCGAGCCCGACGTGTAGATGATGTAGGCCAGGTTGGTGGCGTCGGTGAGCAGCGCGGGGTTGCTCGTCGGCTGCTGGGCGATGGTGGACCAGTCGGCGTCGAGGCGCAGCACGCGCGCGCTGTGCGGCGGCAGCAGCGATTCCAGATGCTGCTGGGTGAGCAGCACCGGCGCGGCGGCATCGTCGAGCATGAACTGGATGCGATCGGCGGGATAGCTCGGATCGACGGGCACGTACGCGCCGCTGGCTTTGAGCACGCCCACCAGCGCGATCACCAGCTCCAAGGAGCGCTCCATGCTCACCGCCACGCGGGTCTCGGCGCCAACGTCAAGACTGCGCAGGTGATGCGCCAGCTGATTCGCCCGCGCGTTCAGCTCACCATACGTCAGGCTCATGCCCTCGAAGACCAGCGCGGTCGCCTCGGGCGTACGCGCCGCCTGCTGCTCGATCAGCGTGTGCAGACACACATCGCGTGGATAGTCGACCGTCGTCGAATTCCAGTCCACCAGGAGCTGCTGCCGCTCGGTCTCTCCCAGAAACACCAGCTCGCTGAGGCGCTGCTCGGGATCGGCCACGCTAGCCGCCAGCAGCCGCTCGAAGTGGCCGATCAGCCGCTGGATCGTCGTCGCGTCGAAGAGATCGGGGTTGTACTCCAGCGTTCCGCTGATCGTCTCGCCCTCCACCAGCATCAGCGTCAGGTCAAACTTGGTCGTCGCGCTCTCGACAGGATCGATAGACAGCTCAAGATCCGGCAGCGTCAGCTCGGTAACCGCCTGATGCTGAAGCGTGAACATGATCTGGAAGAGCGGATGGCGGCTCAGGTCGCGCTCCGGCTGTAGCTCCTCGACGAGCTTCTCGAAGGGTAGATCCTGGTGAGCATACGCGCCCAGCGTGGCCTCGCGCACACGCGACAGGACGTCGCGGAAGCTGGGATCGCCCGACAGGTTTGTGCGCAGCACCAGTGTGTTGATGAAACAGCCGATCAAGCTTTCGGCCTCGGTCTGCGTGCGGCTGATGATCGGCGATCCCACGACGATGTCGTCCTGGCCGCTGTAGCGGCTCAGCAACACCTGAAAGGCTGCCAGGGTAGTCATAAACAGCGTCGTCTCGTGCCGGCGGCTCAACGTTTTGAGCGCATCCGTCAGCTCTCGCGAAAGGCTGAGCGGCTGGCTCCCGCCACGGAAGGTTTGCGTCGCCGGACGCGGTCGATCGGTCGGCAGATCCAGCAGCGCGGGCGCATCGGCTAGCTGCGTTTTCCAGTAGGCCATCTGCGCGTCGAGCGCCGCTCCCTGGAACCAGTCGCGCTGCCAGACCGCGTAGTCGACGTATTGCAGCGGCAGATCGGGCAAGATCGCTGGTTTGCCGGCGGTAGAAGCTTCGTACAGCTCGCTTAGCTCCTGCACAAAGATGTTGATCGAGCGCTCGTCGGCGACAAGGTGATGCATGTTCAGCAGCAGCACATACTCCGCCTGATCCAGCCGCAGGAGCGTGGCGCGCAGCAGCGGGCCGTTCTGGAGATCGAAGAGACGCGCGGCGTCCTGTGCCGTCAGATCGGCAACCATCGCCTCCTGCTCCTCCGGCGAAAGATGCCGGAGATCTTCCTGCGCTATATGCCACTCGATCGACGGCGCGACGATCTGAACGGGCTGTCCATCGACCAGCGCAAAAGTTGTGCGCAGCACGTCGTGGCGCTGTACGATCGCGGCCAGGCTGTCGACCAGCGCCGCCTGGTTGAGCGCGCCCCGAATGCGGATGCGGCCAGGCATGTTGTAGGCTGGGCTGTCCGGCTCGAACTGCTGAAGGAACCACAGGCGCTGCTGGGCGAACGAGGGCGGCCAGGTGTCGCTTGTGCGTGAAACCGGCACCAGCGGCGGGGCTGCGACACCACGCGCCGCGCGCAGCGACTGCTCGACTGCCCGCGCAAGGCCGGCGATGGTCGGAGCGTTCATCAGGCTGCGCAGCGAAACCTCTACCCGCAGCACATTGCGTAGTCGAGCGATCAGCTGCGTGGCGATCAGCGAGTGGCCGCCCAGATCGAAGAAGTTGTCGTACACGCCGACGCGCTCGACGTTAAAAACATCGGCCCAGATCTCGGCCAGCGCTTCCTCGACGGCGGTTCGTGGCGCGACATAGGTGTGACGCTGCGCCGCTTTGAGCGTTTCAAGATCGGGCAGCGCGCCGCGATCGACTTTGCCGTTGGGCGTGAGCGGGAACTTGTCCAGCACGACCATATCGCCCGGGACCATGTACTCGGGCAGACTGCGCAGCAGGAACGTGCGCAGCTCGGCGGCTGTTACCTGCTGGCCCGGCACGGCGACAAGATAGGCAACCAGGTGCTTGTCGGCGGCATCCGCCACCTGACGCGCCAGCACAATCGTCTCGCCGACGGCTGGATGGCGGCTGATCGCGGCCTCGATCTCGGTCAGCTCGACCCGAAAGCCGCGTATCTTGATCTGTCGATCGGCGCGACCGATGAACAGAATACGACCGTCGGGCAGGTAGTGCGCCAGGTCGCCGGTCTTGTAGAGTCGCGAGCCAGGCCGGGTGCCCTCTGGGCGGCTGAAGGGATCGGGGATGAAGCGCTCGGCGGTGAGCGCTGCCTGGCCCAGATAGCCGCGCGCCAGGCTGACGCCGCCGAGATACAGCTCGCCGACGACGCCGATCGGTACCGGATTGTTGTACCGATCCAGGATGTACGCGGTTCGCTGTCCAAGCGGGTAGCCGATCGGCACGCCGTGATCGAAGGATTGGTCACGGGTCTGATCGAAGACCGAGCAGGTTGTCGCCGTGACGGCTGCCTCGGTCGG
>DASWTQ010000411.1:0-34956 GCA_036402055.1 Herpetosiphonaceae bacterium | reverse complement strand
AGTGGCGTCCGATCACCGTGATCACCTACGCCTCGGCGGCGATGCCGAACGCACCGCTCAACGACATCGGATTGCTGATCTGCGACGAGGCGCACCATCTGCCCTCGCCCAGCTACGCCACGATCGCCACGCGATCGAACGCGCCCTACCGCCTGGGCCTCACCGCCACGCCGGATCGCGCCGATGGTGAGCACAACGCGTTGGGCGAGCTGATCGGGCCGCTGGTGTATCACCGCTCGCCGGCCGACCTCAGCGCGGAAGGGCATATCGCGCAGTACGTCGAGAAGCGCGTATTCGTCTCGCTGACCGACGAGGAGTCGCTGCGCTACGAGGCGCTGATGGGCGAGTGGAAGTGGTTTCTCAGCTCCAAGCGCCACGTGCTGGCCAAAGGCGGCGACTTCTTCGGGGAGCTGATCCGCCGCTCGGCTACCGATCCGCAGGCGCGGCGTGCGCTTCAGGCGCATCACCAGGCGCGCATGATCGCGCTCAACGCCGAGGCCAAGCTGCACGAGGTCGAGCGGCTGCTGGGCGAGCATCGCGACGATAAGGTGATCGTCTTCTCGGAGTACAACGCGCTGGTCGATACGATCTCGCAGCGTCTTGCTATGCCCTCGATCACCTACAAGACGGCCGCCGACGAGCGCAAAGGCATTCTGGAAGGCTTTCGCGACGGCAGCTACTCCAAGCTGGTGACGGGCCGCGTGCTCAACGAGGGCGTCGATGTTCCCGACGCCAACATCGCGATCGTGGTCAGCGGATCGAGCACGACCCGCGAGTATATCCAGCGGCTCGGTCGCGTGATACGGCCCAAAGCGACAACCGCCGTGCTCTACGAAGTCATCACCCGCAAGACCAGCGAAGTCAACACAGCGCGCAGGCGCAGGCCAACGTAAAGAACCAAGGAACAAGCGAACAAGGGAACAAACCCCCGGCTTCCTTGTTCTTTTGTTCTTTTGTTTCATTTGTTCTTTCGAGGAGAGCATGTCATTTTCCACCGCAGACTTCAAAAAAACCAGCCGCAAGGTCGGCGATAAGCGCGTTCTTTACCCGCACCAGCTGCGCGACGATCGCTATCTAGCGGCGATCAGCTATGCCGTGGATTACTACGAGCGCATGGCCGGCCGGCCGCGCAAGGAGATGCAGGCCGACACGCTGCTGGAGTTTTTTGGCGATCCCAAGCTAGCGCGCGGCATTGTCGCCTGTCTGAGCCGGACGTATCTCTGGCATCAGCCGGACGTGAGCGAGGTTGTCGATGCCGAGACCTATGCGGCGTTGCGTCAGATTGGTCTGGATCGGCCTGCGGCGGTGCGACAATACCTGTATCGCTACGTCAACGCGCATCACAACGGCTTCTTGCCCTCGGTTGGCCGCTCCACGGTGATCGAGACGCTGTGCGCGGATCTACCGATCGATCGCCAGACCTTTGAGATGCTGCTGACGCTCGACGCCGCCGAGAACGCGATCCTGACCAAAGTGGCGGGCACGCCCACGGCGCGAGACATCGTGGCGCTCTACAACTACCACTCGATCGAGACGGCGCTGCGGGCAACCTCGGCGCTGCGGCTCACGCTCAACGGCCCGATCTGGACGATCGTGCGCACGGTGCACAATATCTCGAAGCGCTACAACCTGCGCTACACGATCGAGCATGGCGCCGGCGGCCTGTTCGCGGGCAGCGTGACGATCGAGTGGATCGGCAAGCGCGACGTGCTGGGCGGCTACAGTCGCTACGGGCGGCGCGTGGTGCGGGCGCTGCTGCGGCTGCTGGCGGCGCATCCCGACGCGCCCGTCGAAGGCGAGGCGACGGTGCATCTGGCGGGCAGCGTGTACAGCTACACGCTCAACCAGGCCGTGCTGTCGATCTTAGGGGTGCAGGCGCAGCGCGTGGGTCGCGGCGACGAAGCCTGGGAGGCGCAGGGAGCGGCCAAGCTGCTCAACGCCTGGAACAAAGCCTATCTGCGCGGCGAGACCGGCGGCTGGCGCTTACGACGCGATCCCGAGCCGCTGATCACCGAGGCCGGCGTGATCGTGCCCGACTTCCTGGTCATGCGCGGACAGCAGCGCGCCTACCTGGTGCTGGCCGATAGCCGCACGACCGCCGAGGCGCTGATCAAGCCGCTGCGGTCGCTCAACGGCCGCTCGCTGATCGTGGTGGCGACCGAGGCCGAGTGGGCCAAGCAGCTCTCGGCGCTCCCGTCGATCGTGGTGCCGCATGTGGGCGAGCCGTCGGCGCGGATGCTGGCCCGCTCGCTGCCCTCGCCGACGACGCTGGCCGAGCTGGGCGAGAGCAAATGGCAGCGGCTGGAGCGGCTGCTGGAGACTGAGGGTTTCGTAGACGACGGGCGGCTGGCCGAGATTCTGCGCTGTCCTGTCGCAGATGTCGGCAGCGCTGTGCGCGGCTGGCGCACCGATCTCGCGAGCTACCTGCCGGGGATCGGCCTGTGCTCAAGCGAGACCGTGCAGGACATTCGATCGCTGCTTCAGTCGGGCGTCACACGGCAGGCCGCTTAACATTCTGAGACATCATCGGCAGAGATCGCAAAACCTCCGAGCTGTAGAACTGGTCTGAGCAACCAGATTCTATCGCTCGGAGGTTTTGTTGTCAGTGCCTACTAGATAACGACTCCAGCCTCACTCAGCGTTTTGATGAGCCCGGACTTCTACATATCTAGCGTTGTACCGTCTCGCTCGTGAGGAGCGTTTCTTCGCCCAGGAAGCCGATCATGACCTCAAACGGCGTTCCGGCTAGCTCGGGATGACGCTCCAGCCGGGCGCGCTCGAAATATTGCACCTGACGTCCGTTGGCATCGGTGAAGACTTCCCCGATCGGATAGCCAAAGCTAGCAAGTCCTCCACCCACAGTCCAGAAGTCGCGGAACGGAGCTGCGAGCAGGTGTCCTGTCGGCGCGAAATACCAGCGGTCAGGTGTAGCAGGTGCGGGGACGGGCGGCGTGCTATAGCCTAGCTCCACGCCCAGGCGACCCAGCAAGACCTCATGCTCAGTACCGGCCAGCTCAGGATGATACTCGAACCGCACACGCTCGAAGTACTGCACGATGATTCCTGAAGGCAGCCGCACAGGCTCTGTCAGTGGCAGGCCGAAGCGGGGCAGCCCACCACGGCGCTGCCAGTGATTCCTGAAGCGCAGCTCGATCCGATCGATCGGCAGGCGCGGGAGGACGCCGGTGGGCGGCGGTACCGGGAGCGGCTTCGTCGACGGCGATGGACTCGGAGATGGACTCGGAGATGGAGACGTGCTCGGAGATGGACTCGGAGATGGAGACGTGCTCGGCGACGGGCTGGGTGACGGCGATACACTGGGCGACGGGCTGGGTGACGCAGAAGGGCTCGGCGACGGCGCCGGGCTTGGCGGATTGTCCAGGTCGAAATCGCGATCGATGGGGAACGGCAAGATGTGTAGGCCATCGCTATCATCAAAGTGCAGGATGACATCCAGCTTCACCTTGAATTTCCTGGCCTTGCCCTTGGGCTTGAACATCAGTTTCAGCTTGATTTTTCCGCCACGGTTGACCACGTTGTTGAGGCCAATGCCGATCTTAACCTTGTTGCCCTTGATCTCGACCACATAGCCGACGCCTTCCAGGAAGGTCAGATCGAGGAAGTCCAGCAGGTCGTCGCGGTCGATCGTCAGGAAGACATATTTAGCACGTCCGCCTTTGTTCTCCAGCTCGACCGGCAGCAGGATGAACGGAATACCATCGCGGAACTCAAGCTCAGGAACTGGCGGCAGAATAATGATGTTTGCCGGAGGCTGCTCGTCCTTGTCGGGAGTCAGGTTGAGGGCCAGTGCCTCCACATCGTCGATCGCGTAGCTGCCGGTGCCCGTTGTCTTGAAACGGAGCTGGCTGACGTTGGCCGGAGTAAGCGCGGCAGGTAGGGACAGGTTGCGCACCTCGATTCCGCCGGCCAGACTGGTCAGCGCCAGAGTCATGGTGTGATTGATCAGGTTGAGGCGCGCGCTCATGCGCACCGGCTGATTCGCGAGATAGGCCGCGCCAAGATCCGTACCTGCCCGCGTCAGCTGTCCATTGGCTCCAAAGCTGAACAGCTCGGTAAAGCTGCCGCCGTCAGTTTCAACGCCAAAGCTCGCGCCGGCGGTGCTGACCTGGCTGGCCGTAAAGACGCCGGTTACCTGCAACAGGTAGCTCGTGCTGGTGCCGGGATCGAGCAGGCGAGAAAGGGTATCCGGGAAGCGGAGCGCGGCAGAGGCTGCGCCAGTACCGATCGCCAGAGCCTTGCCGCCGCCAGAACGGGGCACAATAGCGACAGGGGCCGTCGTTGACTCAACGGTTCCAACTGTGACGGAGAGCGGCGCTGTGATCGGTCCAGTCGGCGCGTTGTCGAACGTCGCGCGAAAGACGAGGCGTTGGAGAGCCGCAGCGGAGGCCGCCGGAGGCAACATCCCGGCCAGCAAGCTGCCGATGAGCAGCAATGCGCTGACAAACGAGCCGAAGCGGAGGCGGTGGTGTGGAGCTAAGAACATCGATGTCCTCCATAGCTAGCGGGGGGTGATACCGATGACGCATTGTTTGCGCCGCAGCGACATGCATTCCGCCAGCGCTCGTCTCCGATCATACTCTGGAACGAACCAGACCGATGCCAGTGTCGAGATTATGAAAGAACAAGATCAAAGCACAATCGACACGACAGGCATCTCTATGCCTGGAGATTTGCATATCCTGGCGGGGCGTCACCACGGTGTATGGTGGTGAACTCGCATGCCGGGAGGATTGTAGGCAATGTCGAGCAATCGGGCAATATCATCTATGTGGCTCATTAGTACTACATTTGAGTCTTATGAGTTGGAGTTGAGGCGTAGGTCTATTGGGTAAATGAGTACTCAGGAGGATGAATGTCACGCCGCATAATCAAGCGATAACGATCGCATGCTTTCGACATCAGGTGAGACGCTTCAGGCGGCGTAAATAGAAGGGACACGACCTGTGACAAGCCATGTCCCTCCTGATTCCAGTGGGCAATTTGGGCCGATTGGCCGGATCAATCATGCAGCGATCCGTCGGGTCCATGCCGCAGCTTGTCGGGATTGAGCACCGCGAACAGCCGCTGGATCTTGCCGTCGGCAATGAAGAACGTGATCACATTCAGCAGATGTCCCTGGTAATAGATCAGCAGCCCGGTGCGGCCATTGACCTTCGCCAGGCGCACCTCGACCTGCTCCGTGAACTTGCGCACGAGTCCGGCCATGAAGCGCGCGACATGATCCGCGCTGACAACCGGATTGCGCGCCGCCTGAGCCTTGCCGCCGCTGTCGGCGTACATCACCGCGTCGTGGGCCAGCAGCTTGACCATATTCTGCACATCGCCGTCACGCGCCGCGTGCAAAAACTGGGTCAGCAGCAGATCGTGCTCCTGCGGATCGGCGGGAACGAGCTGCTCGTCGGCGTCCAGGTGCTGGCGGGCACGGCGCGCGATCTGGCGGCAGTTCTGCTCCGACTTGCCCAGCACATCGCCGATCTCGGCATAGCTGAACGCAAACGACTCGCGCAGCAGAAACACGGCTCGCTCCACCGGCGTCAGCCGCTCAAGCATCAGCAGAAACGCCATCGAAAGATCGTCGGCCAGCTCCTGGATCGCCGCCGGATTCTGCCGATCGTCGACGAACAGCGGCTCCGGCAGCCACGGCCCGACATACTCGGTGCGCTGATGTCGCGCCGATTTCAGCGCGTCGATGCATAGCCGCGTGACCATCCGCACCAGAAACGCCTGCGCATTGTCGACGTTCTGGTGCGCAACGGTGTGCCAGCGCAGATACGCATCCTGAACAATATCCTCCGCCTCGCCGATCGAGCCGAGCATGCGGTAGGCGATGCCGAAGAGCCGGCCGCGCTCCTGCTCAAACGCGTCGAGCGGCGTGATCGGCGGTAGCTGATCGCCGGCGGGTTGCTGGTGCAGATTGGTCATGCTGACGGCTCCTGTGCCGGATGTGAGTGCTGATTGGGCTGCGTCTGCGCCGGTGCTTTAGGCCAGCTGTAGAGCGGCAATCCCAGCCGCAGTTCCTGCGAGACGACGGTAAAGGTTGCGCGGCAGATCGCCTCTTTGGTGTAGCGCGCCCGCCGATTGGTCCAGACCGAGTCGCGCGGCGCGTCGTCGGCTGTAACCCACTGCACCAGCGCATCGCGACGGCCCAGGCTGACGCAGCGCGCGGCAAAGGCCATGCTGAACGGCTCAAGCTCCTCGCCGCGCAGGAGACACCGGATGTTGTTGCCGGCGTGACCGCCCATCGGCAACGCGCTGGCACAGCTCATGCGAATCGCTTTGCCGCCCACGCTGATCGCCGCAGCATCGCCGGCAGCAAAGATATGCGGCTGACCGACGGCGCGCAGCGTCTCGTCCACGACAACTCTACCATACGCGTCTACCGGCAGCCCCGACTGGCTGAGCAGCGCCGGAGCCGCGAAGCCGCCGCACCAGACGCACAGATCGAAGGGGAAGGCCGTTCCATCCGCCGACCACGCGCGCCCCTGCTCGACCTGCGTGATCGCGGTCTGCTCCCAGATCTGAATGCCAAGCCGGGCAAAGCGGCGGCGAAAATGCTCTTCACCGCGTGCGGAGTAGCCATCGCCGATACGTCCGCTGGTCGTCAGGCCAACCCGCAACGTTGGGTAGCGCTCCGCCAGCTCAGTCGCCGTCTCGATGCCGGTCAGACCGCCGCCCACGATCAGCACGCGACCACCACGAGCGGCCAGATCGCGCAGCCGTCCGGCGGCGGCTTCGATCGCGGGCAGCTTGTCGAGCTGCACCGTGTACGCCGCCACATCCGGCGAGGGCGTGGCGGTGTGACTGCCGAGGGCCAGGATTAGCTCGTCGTAGCCGAGCGTGAGCGCGCCGCCCGCGCTGTCGCGGCCCAGCACCTGCTGGCGATCGGGCTCCAGCGCTTCGACAAAGCCCTGCACAAAGCGCACGCCGCGTTTGGCGAGCAGTCCGGGGATCGAAAACGAGCGCGGCGTCGATCCGGCCAGCGCCTCATGCAGCCGGATGCGCTGTACAAAATCGGGGCTGGCGTTAACCAGCGTAATCTCCGCCGCCGAGCTGGCCCGCGCGCTGCGAGCCGCCGCGATCAAACCGGCATATCCGCCGCCGAGGATCAAGATTCGTCGTTTAGAGCTTAGCTGATGCATAGTTTTTCTCCTTGTTACCAGAAAGACGAGCGACCCCGGCGAAACGTGACTCGCTGTGATGCGCAATTGGTCAGGATCGCGACAAGATGCGATCGAGAATGCTACAAAACCGAAAGATCGATCCGGCTTGCACGTTTATCATAAATTCCGTATGCTTGATCGTATGGAAGCATTACAAGGTATTTTTACGGCGGCGGTCACACCCTTTGACGCGCATGGTGTGTTTCAGCCAGCCTGGCAGGCCGACCATTTCGCATGGTTGCAGGAGAACGGAATCGAAGGCGTGCTGGTGGCCGGTACCAACGGCGAAGGCCCCAGCCTCAGCAGCGACGAGCGCCGCGCCGTGATCGATGCGGCCGTGAAGCATAAGGGCAAGCTCCAGCTGATCGCGGGCACCGGCACGCCCAGTCTCAGCGAAACGATCGCGCTGAGCCGCTACGCGCTTGAGGCCGGCGTCGACGCGGTGCTGATCATCCCGCCCTACTATTTTCGGGATGTGCCCGAAGACGGCTTGATCCGCTACTATCGCGCTCTGTGCGATGCGCTGCCGCCCTCGGGACGAATGCTCTTCTATCATATTCCGGCGGTCTGCGGCGTGCCGATCACGCACGAGGTGATCGCCGGCGTGCGGCGCAGCAATCCCAGCCAGTGCTACGGCATCAAAGATACCGGCGGCGATCCCGCGCAGACCCGCGAGCTGGTCGAGTCGTTTCCGCAGCTTCAGGTGCTCGGCGGCAGCGATCATCTGGTGGCGGCGAATCTCAGGGCCGGCGTGCGCGGCCAGATCTCGGGCATGGCGAATGCGTTTCCCGAGCTGTTCAGCGGCCTGATCCAGGCGTTTCGCGCCGGCCGCGACGTGAGCGAGTGGGAGTCGCGCATCGCGGCGGTGCGCACGGTCATGAAGCGCTATCCACAGCACGCGGGCACCAAAACACTCGCCGCCTGGCGCGCGGGCCTGGGCCAGATCTATGTGAAGCCGCCGCTGGCCGAGATGGCCGCCGAGCAGCGTTCGGCGCTGTGCCGTGAGATCGACGAGCTGGATCAATCATGAACCAGGATCTGCCGAACTACGCGGCGGCGGTCGATTTTCTCAGCGCCGATCCCCTGGTCAATCGCGAGCTGCTGCTGGCGCTGCGAGCCGAGCCGATCGCTAAGCTCCAGGTGGCGCTGCGCGGCGATCGAGCGGTTGGCGTGCTGATCTGCGGCCCCGGGCCGTTCATCCCCGATCCGTACTGGATTCGGCTGGATGCGAGCGATGCGACGGCGCTGGACGAGCTGATGCAGGGCTTCAACTTCACGGCGCGGCACACGCTTTCGATCCACCGGCCCTGGATCGGCGCGACGCTGACGGCACGCTACGGAATGCAGCCCAACGGCATGGGCGTGTACGGCTATCTCGTGGATCGTGAGCATCTGGTCAGGCCCGCCGACGACTCGGTTCGTGCGCTCACGTCGCAGGATGCGGGCATGGTAGAGCGCAGCCAGTGCGGCTGGACGCGCTCCTACTTCCAGCGGCTCTTCTCCACCGGCCGTCGTCCGTGGGCCGTCGTGCGCGATGGCACGATCGTGAGCCGCGCTTCCAGCGGCTATCCCGACGCCTTCAGCGAGGAGGTCGTCGGCGTGTGGACGCATCCCAGGTGGCGCGGTCGCGGCCTGGCGCGCAGTCTGGTCAGCGCGGTCGCCGCCGATATTCTGGAGCGCAAGCCGTATGCCGCCTACACCACCACCTACGATAATCTTTCGTCGCAGGCGGTAGCGCGCGCGGTAGGATTCCAGGGCTGCTTCGCGGCAGACTCGTATCAGATCCGGTCGAATAAGCTGGCTAACCGTGAGGCTAGTCTTGGGTAGGCCGATGTTAGGAGGCGCTACAGGACTTCTGCAAGCCGAGGAAGCGAGCCGATCGGCATATAATCAGAGCTACCGCGTCTTGACGACACTCAGCGACACGCCCCCCAAGGTATAGATGGGGATGAACTTGACTTCACAGCCTCGATTACAGACTCATCAGCGACGCACGAGTGACGACCAGACGCAGCAGTACTGCGCGCTGCTCATGGCCGTCGGTCGGGCGGCTGATGAAGAGACGGCGGTTCATGCGGCCGTCGCCGGGCTGCGTGATCTCCTCGCATCCGACCGGAGCGCGATTGTTCTCTTCGATCTTCAGGCCGGGCCGCTGGTAACGGCCTTCCCACCTGGCAGCGCTGATGAGCCGCCGGTGTTTGGCAGCGTGTCCACGCCACTGCTGGATCAGCTGCTGCGCGAGCCGACGCCGCTGGCTGTGTCCGGCTTTACCGACGATACAGCGCTCGATTCCTTAGCCGATCTACCCCACCTTCCCGCGCTGATCGCAGTGCCGATCCGGGTGCAAGACCTGACTGTCGGCGTGCTGAGCGTCGAGCAGCGCAAGCAGCGCATCTGGCAGCCCGGCGAAATTTCGCTGGTCGAGGCGATCGCGATGCAGGTCGCGCACCACCTGGATCGCCAGCGGCTGACCGCTGCTCTGGAGCGGCGCACCGAGGAGCTGACGGCGGTCGGCCACACCTCGCTCTCGATCTCGTCGCAGCTGGATCTACCGACGACTCTGTACACAATCCTTGAGCAGGCAACCCGGCTGACTCACGCCGACGCCGGCGAGCTGTCGCTGACCGACGAGGCGCGCGGCGAGCTGGAAGTCGTCGTATGCTACCGGCTGGATCAGAACTACTGCGGGCAGCGCGTGAAATTCGGCGAGGGGCTGCTCGGCCGCGCGGCGCTCACCCGCCAGATCGAGACCGTCGAGGATTACGCGACCTGGCAGGGCCGCCTGCCGCGCCTGAGCCAGGACTCGTTTCACGCGGCGATCGCGGTGCCGCTGCTGCGCGACGAGCATGTGCTGGGCGTGATCGACCTGATCCACTACACGCCCGGCGTCAGCTTCAACGAGCTTGATCATGCCGTCGTCAGGCTGTTTGCGGCGCAGGCGGTCGTGGCGATCACCAACGCGCGGCTGTACGATCAGGCCCATCAGTACGCCGACCGCATGGCCGCGCTGGCGCGCGCGTCGCAGCTGCTGGATGCTCAGGGCGACATGGGCGCGTCGATCCAGCCGCTGGTTCGCGAAGGCATGAAGGTGCTTGGCGCCCAGGGCTGCCTGGTGATCATCACGCACACAGGCATACCCCATGACATCTACTATGTGGGCATCTCCGACACGCAGGCGAATCTGTTGCGCCAGTATCTCACGCCGCAGGGCCGTGGCTCCGACATTCGCACAATCCACGACATCCGCGATATTATTCCCAGCCACGCGCTAAATCAAATCGTGATGGACGCCGGTTTCAGCAGCACGATCTATCTGCCGCTGATGCGCGAAGAGCGCGCGATCGGCTACATCAGCTATTTCTACATCGTTCAGCACATCTGGAATCAGGACGAGATCGAGCTGGGCCGGATCGTGGCCAATCAGATCGCGGCCATGGTCACCAACGCGCAGCTCTACCACGAGGTCCATGAGGCCAACCGGCTCAAGGCCGATTTCGTCTCGACAGTCAGCCATGAGCTGCGTACGCCCATGGGTGCGATCATCGGCTATACCGAGATGATGCTCAACGGGCTGTATGGCGAGCTGCCGCCGGCGCTGCACGAGCCGCTGAATCGTGTGAAGTCGAACGCCGATCAGCTCTTGACGCTGATCAACCAGATGCTGGATCTGTCGCGGATCGAGGCACGGCGGCTGGAGCTGCTGCACGAGCCCTACAATCCCCGCGATCTGATCCAGTCAGTCACGGCGATTATGCAGCCGCTGGCCTTTGCCAAATCGCTGAGCTTTGTCTCGAACACCGATCCCGGCGTGCCGCATATTGTGCTCGGCGATGTCAGCCGGCTGCGCCAGATCTTGATCAATCTGGTCGGCAACAGCGTTAAGTTCACCAATCAGGGCCGCATCGAAATCCACTGCTTTGTCAGAAGCGAGGCCAATCGTCAGCGGCTGATGTTTGAGGTCGTCGATACCGGCATCGGCATTCCGCCCGAGCAGTTCGCTACGATCTGGGAGCCGTTTCGCCAGGGCAACAGCTCGTCGACGCGCGAGTACGGCGGAACCGGCCTCGGCCTGGCGATCGTGCGCAAGCTGGCTGAGCTGATGGAAGGCACGGCGACTGTGGAGAGCACGCTGGGCCAGGGCAGCACCTTCAGGATCGATCTTCCGCTGCTGACGCCACAGCGCGAGAGCTAGCTTTGCAGGGTGTACACACGAATCTTACAGCGACGAGCAGAAGCCATGACTCGTAGGGGCGTATTGCGATACGCCCTGGGCGTGCGCAGCACGCCCCTACCGGATCAATCAATGGCCTCATTGCTCCAGGCTTAGGCTTGCTGCGGCTCGACCAGGAGCTGATCCATGACGTGGTTGGCTTTATTCAGCCACAGATCGGGATTCGGTTCGAGATCATCCAGGCTCGTCAGCCGATCGATATACAAAATCCCATCCAGATGATCATACTCGTGCTGCATCCCGCGCGCGATTTCTCCCTCCACTTCCAGCGTGATCCGCTCCAGACGCTGGTCGTAGCCGGCCATCTTGACCTTTCGCGCACGCGGCACTTTGAGCGACAGATAGCCCGGAATACTCAGGCAGCCTTCGCGCCCCTGCTCGATCGCATCGTCCATGTCGAGCACCTCGGGATTGATCAGCACGATCGGGAGAGCGCCGAGGGGCTGCTGCATATCAAGAATAAACAGCCGCCACAGCACGCCAACCTGTGGCGCAGCCAGGCCGCGTCCATTGACCTGATACATACACGCAAACATCTCGGTCAGCAGCGTACGCAGCACATCCGGCGCAATATCCTGCGGCACGGGCTGGCTTTTTTGCCGCAGCGCCAGCGTTGGTATCTGTAAAGTGGTTAAGCTGCCGGTCAATATCGAAAGGCGTCCCATGAATCCTGCTCCTCTTTTCAACGATTGTGAGATGATAGCATAAGCGGAGTGGACAGGACGCCCTAGATCCAGTAGCTCAATGGTTCCTGCCGCTGCTATGCCTGATCCCAAGCCAGCAGCACCCGCTGCGGCCCGCGATGTAACAAGCTCGGTAGATAGGTCGGGCGATAGCCGGGAGCCAGCCGCGCCGACGGTATGCGCTCAGCCAGCGCCGTGATCGCGATGCGTGCCTCAAGCCGTGCCAGCGCCGCGCCGACACAGAAATGAATCCCTCGGCCAAAGCCAAGATGCTGCTCCTTGTTGGGTCGATCGATGTCGAAGCGCTCGGGCTCGGCAAACATCTCGTCGTCGCGATTCGCCGCGCCAAAGAGTAGCAGCACCTGCGCTCCCGCCGGAATGGTCGCGCCGCCCAGCGTGACATTCTCAGTAGTTACGCGAAACATCGAGCGTACCGGCGTATCGATCCGTAGCGTCTCCTCGATCACATCCGGCACGCGATCCGGCTCTGCCTGGATTTTCTGCCACAGGCCGGGTGTCTGAAATATGTGCAGCAGCATATTGCCGATCAGATTCGTCGTGGTCTCGTGGCCCGCGAAGACGACACTGATCAACAGGCTGATCAGCTGCGAGTCCGTCCAGCGCTCACCGTTGTCGAGCGTGAACTGCGTCAGCGTGCTCAGCAGATCATCGCGCGGTGCCTGCCGGCGCTCGGCAATCTGGGCTGCAAGATAGCGCTGAAATGCTACCGAGCCATGCGCGCCGGCGATCTGACGCTCCGGTGAACTCTCGCTCGACGTGAGCATAATCAGATCTTCGGTCCAGCGCTTGATCTGATCCAGATCGCCGGCGGGAAGTCCCATCAGCGCGGCGATTACCGCCAGCGGTAGCGGCGCGGCAAGCTGGGCTGTAACATCGGCCTGTTCCGCGCCAATAAAGCGATCGATCAGCTGCTCGACGATCGCCTTGATTTGTGGCTCCATTGCGTAGATTCGGCGCGGCGCAAAAGCCTGATTGACCAGATGCCGCGTGCGGCTGTGATCCGGCGGATCTTCGTTGACCAGGATCTGCTCTTCGGGGTAGGCCTGGCTCAGCACGTCCGTGACTTCTGCCGGCGCGGTGTAGGGCGTACGAATCAGAAATCTTGACGAGAAGCGCTGCGGGTCCATCAGGGCTGCTCGCACATCGCGGTAGCGAGCGATACACCACAGGTTGAAGATCGGGCTATAAAAAACCGGCGCTGTTTGCCGGGCCTCCGCGAACAGCGGGTAGGGATTTTCGAGGTGGGGCGACTCCAGCCAATTGTGTGCGAAGATGGGTTGGAAGCTCATAGATGCTGTTCCTTTTTAAATGCCAAGGAGCCGCACGCAACGGCTCCCTGGTATTCCAACATAGCGGTTACGTTTACGGCAGCGTCAGCGACCAGGCGCTGAGGCCGTGGGTTGCGGCGTAGAGTTTGCGCTGGCTCGGCACGATCGTCAGGCCCGCCACCTCAACCTGCGGCATGCCCGGCGCGGCAATCGTCCACTCGTTCGAGCCGGCGACGCGCTTGAAGACGCCGAAGTCGCTGGCGGCGTAGAGGGTGCCGGTCACGTCGTCGCGAACCAGATCGGTCGCCGGAATGTCGCCGAAATCAGCGTCGAGGCTCGTCCAGGTCGCGGTGCCGGTGGCCGGGTTGAAGGTGACCTCAAAGATATGACCGGGCGCGGCAGGCGTGGCTGAGCTAAAGCCGCTGTACGAGATCCAGGCGTGGTTCGGGTTGGCCGGATCGATGTAGATGCTGGAAATGAAGCGGTTCGGCGCAGTCGGCACGTCGATGCGGGTGAAGCTCACGCTGCCGGCGGGCTCGGCGTCCGCGTTCTGCGAGATGAACACGCGGCCTGTGGTCGTCGCGGCCCACAGCGTGGAGGTGTTGCTCGGCGCGCGCTCCACAGCTGCCAGATGGCCGCCCTGACGATCGCCGTACGACGCTGCCGTCAGCCGCGCGCTGCCCAGCGGCACCCAGTCGCCGCAGGTCACGGCGAAGTCGCCGGTGTTGGTGTTGCAGTGCAGGTTGGCCTCTTCCATGGTCATCGTGCCCAGGCCGTGGGTCTTGGTGCGATACACGCTTTCCAGGCCCGCGAACATCGTGCCGCTGACTTTGGGATCGGAGATCAGCGGCGGGTAGAAGCCCGAGGCCTCGATGCCCAGCGCGTAGGGCGTGTAGATCGGATCGGCGACCCAGATCCAATCCTCGATCGCGCCAGCGTTGAAGTTCACATCCGGCGACGGGCCGAAGTAGGTGTGGAAGCGGAAATTGGGATTAGCCGCGTCGAAGCCGGACTGACCGCCGTCGCCCCACATGGTTTCCAGCCACTCAACCTTGCTGCCCTTGGTCTCCCAGGTGCCGTTATCCTGCGTGCCGCCCTGGAGGTTGGTGACATCGAACGGGTTGACCGAGAGGCTCTGGAACTGGAGCGTGCTCAGACCTTCGTTCACGCTGCTGAGCAGCGTCGGGACGCGTGAGAGCATCTGCTGGCAGCGCGCCAGGTTGGTCGCCGACAGGCCACGGCTGCTGCAATCGGCCGAGATGTTGGCGAACTGGCCGCTGGAGCGCATGATACCGCCGTCGCCCGCGTCGAAGAAGACGTACGGATTGCCCGGCTGTGTCACCAGCGCATGGTGATCCGGGTGCAGGCCGTTCGGCTGGACCGGGTCGGTGGCGTCTTCGGTCATGTCGGTGAAGGTCGCGCCCGCATCGGTGGAGAGGATCACAGCGCGGCCGTTCGAGCGGGTCTCGCCGTAAGCGTGCGAGCCGCTGAGATACACGACATCGGGATAGCCCGCCGGTGTGTAGACATAATTGTCGTACCAGCACTGGCCGCTACAGTAGGCGGTATTAGCATAGGTCGTCAGGTTCTGGAAGGCCGGCGATCCCGTCGCGACATCATCGCTGCGGAAGAAGCTAGCCGCCGGAGTGCCCGAGGCGCCATCGCCGACATACATGCGCGTCTTGCCGTTCGCCAGCTTGGTCACGGCGAACTCAGCACGATCCGTGGCGACCGTGTTCAGCGGCGTCTTGATCTGGACCCAGGTCGCGCCCGCGTCGTTGGAGCGCCAGATGCCGCGACCGAACGAGGCCGCATACACGGTGTTGGGATTGGACGGATCGATCGCGACGCGGCGCGTGCCACGCGGCGAGCAGACCCCGGCGTTGTTGTACTCGGTGTCGCTGCCGGTGCACTGATTTGGATCAATGGAGCCGTTATGGATGAAGCTCCAGGTCAGGCCGCCATCGGTGGATTTGTAGAGACCCCACTTGGCCGCGCCGGGCACCGGGCGGGTCACGCCGCCGCAGCAGACCGATGTCGCGCCGCGCAGCGCAGTGGTCGAGGCCGCGTAGATCGTCTTGGGATCGCCGGGCTTGATCGCGATCGAGCCAACACCTTTGCCCGCGAACTCAGCCGCGCCGATCGGGCCTTCCCAGGTGTTGCCGCCGTTCTTGGAGCGATACAGGCCGACGCCGGCCACACAGCCGCTGGCGCAGGCGTTGCTCTCGCCCGTGCCGACCCACAGCGTGTTGCCGGAGGGATCGTTGGGATCAAGCGCGATCGAGCCGGCCGCGTTGATGCCGTAGTCGCCGGTCAGAAACTTCCACTTGGGCTTGGCCTCCAGCGCGTTCTCGGTACGCCAGATACCACCGCCGGCAGCGGCGATCCACATGCGGCAGCCGCTCGGCGTGCAGTTCGGCGAGATCTCGATCGCCGTGGTGCGACCACCGGCGACGTACTCGTTCGGAACGTAGCTCGTGCGCAGATCCGTCTTCTGGTAGCGCGCAATGCTCGGGCCGACCGGCTGCCAGACGCCTTTCTTGTCCTGGCCGGGATTGCCTTTGAGCTTCTTCTTATTGAAGTCGCCGCGCGCTTTTTCAAGGCGGCTCAGCGGGATCGACGTATCAGGATAGGCCCGCTGGAAGAACGCATAGTCTGCGGCAAAGCCAGGACCTTCTGCGGCCTCGCCGCCGTTGCCGGGAACAGCTTCGCGAATCTTCTCCATGTGGCGACTGAGAGCTACCGGCCCTTCTTCCTCTACCGGCATTTCGCTCTCAAGCGCGGCCAGCTCCCGCACAGGCTCGAACGAGAAGGCTACACCTGCAACCGTGGCGATCAGCGCAATGGCGATCAGAACGCGGAACAGCGCGAACCGTTTAGATAAGGCGGACATCTACATTCCTCCAGGCTAGGTTTTGAACCAGGATACCAATACCTTCGGACAGGCCAATAGCAGGGTTGACTAGATGTGGTGTAACACTGTGGACAACATCTCCACCGCTGGAGCGCTACAGCCAATGGCGAATGCTTGCAAGACTTCACGCGGGGGATGTGGACGATGTTGGCTGGAATCCTTAGATCCAGAGCTACACGGCTACTCTGGAAGACCTAAGGTGGGTTGATTATACTGACCGTCAACCATCTGTCAACCTTATTGCCCATACGATGTCTACGTCGGCTGGTCGATTGCGCTGCTGTGGGTTGGTCGTCGCGGATACGGCCCAGCGCATACGGTGGGAGGTGACGCTGCTACCTATGATAGCATAGGGTCGGCGCGCGGTATGAGTATTTTTTGGAGAAAATCTGCCGGGCTCAACAGCGATTGCAGCCATTGTTGACGTTCCAAAATGGTCAAGGATTGGTATACTGTTCCTGACGTCGTGTAACACGAACTACTCGCTGCTAGCCTCCCAAGCCCAGTTTCAAGAGAGCAATCGTTGGATCATAAACCGATTTCAAGACCTGTTGCCATGCATCCGGCCGTTGTGGCACCGGCTGCCCGCTCCGACTACCGACCGCAGCGGAGCTACCATCGCGCGCTGGGTGGGCTGCTGCTGCCCTACCTGGTGGGCACGATCGTGCTGGTCGCGCTGCCGGCGCTGCTGACCTTTGCGCTGGCCTTTACGCAGTACGATGGGCTTTCTGCGCCGGTCTGGATCGGCCTGGGTAATTTTCGCGAGTTATTCGCGAATCCGCTGGTGTGGACGGCGATTCAGAACTCGGTCTATTTTGTGGTGCTGGCCGTGCCGCTCCGGCTGCTCGGCGCGCTCAGTCTGGCCTTGCTGCTCAAGCGGCGATCGCGGGCCAACGGCGTCTACCGGGCGGCGATCTACCTGCCGACGATCATTCCCGACGTGGCCTATGCGCTGATCTGGCTCTGGATCTTCAATCCGGTGTACGGTCCGCTGAACACGATCCTGGGCTCGCTCGGCCTACCGGCGCCCGCCTGGCTGGTGGAGCCCAGCACGGCCAAGCTGGCGATCGTGATCATGTCGCTGTTTCAGATCGGCGAGGGCTTTGTGGTGCTGCTGGCCGGGCTACATGATATTCCTGAGGACTTCTACGCCAGCGCGGCGCTGGACGGCGGCAGCCGCTGGCAGATGTTCTGTCGCATCACGCTGCCGCTGCTGGCTCCCTGGCTGCTGCTGCTCACCATCCGCGATATTACGCTCAGCGCCCAGAGCACGTTTACGCCTGCCTACATCATGACCGACGGCGGGCCGTACTTTTCGACTCTGTTCATGCCGCTGCTGATCTTCGACGAGGCGTTCGAGCGCTTCCGCATGGGCAGCGGCGCCGCCATGATGCTGCTGTTCTTCATCGGTCTCGGCCTGCTGGTGCTGCTGATCTATTTTGTCGCCGGCGGCTGGGGCTATGACGAGGATTACTAAGAACCAAGAACCTAGAACAAAGAACCTAACGAACGAACGAAAGAACAAACGAACAAATGAACAAATGAACAAAAACAGCCTAATCGTTTGTTCGTTTGTTTTCTTGTTCCTTTGTTTGCCCGAAGGGCGGGGGTGATGGCCTGACAACTCGCAATATAAAAATCCAAACCTGGACGCTGGTCTCTGCGCTGCGACGGGTGGCAGCGGTGGCGGCGGCGGCGCTGTTTGTGCTGCCGCTCTGGCTCGTGCTGGTTGCGTCGCTGCGACGGCCCGGGTTGCCGCCATCGCCGACGGTCGAATGGCTACCGCTCGCGCCGGTCTGGACCAACTACCAGCGGATCTTTGCGCTGGTGCCGCTGGCGCAGTACATCCTCAACTCGATCGTCGTGGTCGCCATCGCGGTGCCGATCACGTTGATCGTCGCATCGTGGGCCGGCTTTGCAATGTCGCAGCTTGGCGCGCGCTGGCGGCATGTTCTGCTGGTGCTGACCGTGGTGCTGCAAATGGTGCCGTCGACGGCGCTCTGGCTGACGCGCTACGTGATCTTTTCGTCGCTTCGGCTGACCGATACGATTGTGCCGCTGATCGCGACTGCGTTTATGGGCACCAGTCCGCTCTTCGTGCTGCTTTTCTACTGGACGTTTCGCCGCCTGCCGCAGGAGATGATCGCGTCGGCGCGCGTGGATGGCGCGGGCGTGTTCCGGCTGTGGGCGGTGATCGCCATGCCGCTCGCCCGGCCGACGATCCTCTCGGTGGGCGTGCTTTCATTTGTGCACTACTGGAGCGATCTGATCAATCCGCTGCTGTATCTCAAAACACAGCGCCTGTACACGCTGCCGGTTGGCCTGCAATTCTTGCAGCAGATGGATCGAACCAACTGGCCGCTGCTGATGGCCGCCTCAATCGTGATGATGGCGCCGGTAGTGCTGCTGTTTCTGGTGGCGCAGCGCTATTTCTGGCTCGAAGGACGACTATCAGGCTTCGGTGGCCGTTGATCCGCATCCTTTCGTATCCAAAGCAAAGGAGAACCTATGCGCAAGGTTGTCGTGCTGATCCTGGGAATCGTGGTGCTCTTGAGCGGCTGCGGTGCTCCCGCCGCGCCATCGGGCAATGTCTCGTTCATCGTCTGGGGCGATCCCGCCGAAAAAGCCGCCTATGAAACGATCGTCAGCGCCTTCAAGCAGAAGCAATCCGGCATCAATATTACACTGACTCATATTCCGGGCCAGACCGAATATCGCCAGCGGCTGGCCACGGATTTTGCCGCCGGCACGCCCGCCGATATTGTGCTGCTGAACTACCGGCGCATGGGCACTTTTGCGGCCCGTCAGGTGATCGAGCCGCTGGGGCCGTATCTGGAGCGCAGCTCGGTCATCAAAGAGGCCGACTTCTACCCCGAGACGATCGCGCCGTTCCGCTACAACGATGCGCTGATGTGCATTCCGCAGAACGTGTCGAGCCTGGTCGTCTACTACAACAAGCAGCTTTTCGACCAGGCGGGCGTGGCCTATCCCGGCGATCGCTGGAGCTGGGACGAGTTTTTGAACACGGCCAAGGCGCTGACCAAAGACACCGACAACGACGGCCAGATCGATCAGTACGGTGCGGGTATCGAGCCATCGCTGATCCGTGTCGCGCCGTTTGTGTGGCAGAACGGCGGCGAGCTGGTCTCGCCCCTGGACAAGCCCGCGCAGCTGGGGCTCGACACACCCGAGGCGCTGGCGGCGGTGCAGTGGTTCGTCGATCTCCAGACCAAGCATCATGTCGTGCCGGACGCCGTGCAGGAAGAGGCCGAAGATAGCGAAAGCCGCTTCCAGAATGGTCGCACCGCGATGTTCTTCGAGAGCCGCCGCGCCGTGCCGACGCTGCGCGAGATCGAAACCTTCGACTGGGATGTCGCGCCGCTGCCGCAGGGCACACAGCCGGCCGGCATCCTCCACTCCGACGCGTACTGCATGGCGTCCAAGACGCAGAACAAAGACGCGGCCTGGGCCTTTATCGAGTTTGCCAACTCGCCGGAGGGCCAGGAGATCATCGCCAGGACCGGCCGCACCGTGCCGTCGTTGAAGTCGGTGGCCGAGTCGGAGGTTTTTCTCGAATCGACTGAGAAGCCCGCGCGCAGCAAGGTCTTTCTGGACGTGATCCCGATCATTCGGGCCGTGCCGACGATGAATACCTGGGAAGACATCGAGGAGGCCGTCAACAACGAGCTGGAGCGCGCCTTCTATGGTCAGGCGACCGTCGAGGAGGCGATGGCGACGGCCAAAGAGCGGACGCAGGGGTTTTTCAAGCCGTAGAGTCAGGCGGAATTTTAACAAAAAAAGCCGGGACGGAATCGACTCCGCCCCGGCTTTTTGTTTCTAGAGATAGCGCCCCTCGTCGTCGAAGCGCAGAAACTCCCAGTGCTCAGGCGAGCGCCACAGGCTGGACACGATCAGATCGCGGACGGCGGGCAGCTCCTTGGGCAGCCGGTCGTAGAGCTTCACAAACAGCTCCTCGTGCGCCAGCACCTCGGCGTTCCAGTGATCGCGATCCACCGACATCAGCTCGTTGAAGCGCTCACGCGTGAAGTCCTCCAGCCCGGTCCAGTCCAGATCTTCGTAGCGCGGCATCCAGCCCAGCGGGCTTTCCACGCTCACCGCCCGGCCATTGGCGCGCTCGACGATCCATTTCAGCACGCGCATATTCTCGCCGTAGCCCGGCCAGATGAACTTGCCGTTCTGATCTTTGCGGAACCAGTTGACGCCAAAGATGCGCGGCGGATTGGGGATCGTGCGGCCGAACTGGAGCCAGTGGTTGAAGTAGTCGGCCATGTGGTAGCCGCAGAAGGGCAGCATCGCGAAGGGATCGCGGCGCACCTGGCCTACCGCGCCGGCGGCGGCTGCCGTCGTCTCCGAGCCCATCGTCGCGGCCAGATATACGCCGTAGATCCAGTTGAACGCCTGGTAGACCAGCGGCACCACGCCGCTGCGCCGGCCGCCGAAGATAAAGGCTTTGATCGGCACGCCCTGCGGATTTTCCCAGCTGGCGTCGATCACCGGATTCTGGCTGGCCGGCGCGGTGAAGCGCGCATTGGGATGCGCCGCCTTCCGATCCGAATCGGGCGTCCAGTCCTGGCCCAGCCAGTCGATCAGATGCGCGGGCGGCTCCTTGGTCATGCCTTCCCACCACACGTCGCCGTCGTCGGTGAGCGCGACGTTGGTGAAGATCGTGTTGGCGCGGATCGACTCCATCGCGCTGGGATTGGTGGCGGCCGAGGTGCCAGGCGCGACGCCGAAGTAGCCGGCCTCGGGGTTGATTGCGTAGAGCTTGCCGTCAGATCCGGGCTTGATCCAGGCGATGTCATCGCCGACCGTGGTGATCTTCCAGCCGTCGAACGACTCGGGCGGGATCAGCATCGCGAAGTTGGTCTTACCACAGGCGCTGGGAAACGCCGCCGCGACATAGGTCTTCTCGCCCTCCGGCGACTCGACGCCCAGGATCAGCATGTGCTCGGCCAGCCAGCCCTCGTCGCGCGCCATCACCGAGGCGATGCGCAGCGCGAAGCATTTCTTGCCCAGCAGCGCGTTGCCGCCGTAGCCGCTGCCGTACGACCAGATCGAGCGCTCCTCGGGGAAATGCACGATGTACTTGTGATCTTTGTTGCATGGCCAGGGCACATCCTGCTGACCGGGCTCCAAGGGCATGCCCACCGAGTGCATGCACGGGATGAACTCGCCTTCCGCGCCCAGCACATCGTACACGGCGCGGCCCATGCGGGTCATGATGCGCATGTTCACCACCACGTAGGGCGAGTCGGTCAGCTCCACGCCGATATGGGCGATCGGCGAGCCCAGCGGCCCCATGCTGAACGGTACGACATAGAGCGTGCGGCCGCGCATACAACCGTCGAAGAGCCCTTCCAGCGTTTCTTTCATCTCCCTGGGCGCGACCCAGTTATTGGTCGGGCCGGCGTCGCCCTTGCCCAGGCTGCAAATAAAGGTGCGATCTTCCACGCGCGCCACATCGCCGGGATCGGAGCGGGCGAGAAAGCTGTTCGGTCGCTTCTCGGGATTCAGCCGGATCAACGTGCCGCTCTCGATCATCTGCTCGCACAGCCGGTCGTACTCTTCCTGCGAGCCGTCGCACCAGTGCACCGCGTCGGGCTTGCACAGCGCGACCATTTCCGCAACCCAGTCGCGCAGCTGCTCATGCTGCACATACTCAGGAATATCTAGAATCGAAATAGTTTCCTGGTTCGTCAAAGTGGCCTCCTTGGTGGGCGTTAGGCGGCGCTGGCGGCGGGGCTGGGATCGGGGAGCAGACAACCTGAGGAATCGGTCCCATCTCTGGCCCAACGCTGCACCAGAACGAAACGTCGCAACGCCGACAACACTGTCTTACTGCGAAATGCTTCCTGTCTCGGGAAGCCGCTGACCTATTGTAGATCTCTGAGCGAGATACGTCCAATTTTCACAAACTCATTCAGGTTTTTACTTTTAAAAACAAAAGCAGCCTGGCACGTACTGCCAGGCTGCTCGCTGGTTGAAATCTACGAAGATTTCGGCACAGCCACGAAATCGATCTCCAGGCGAACGTTCTCGTCCACGCTGGCGACCTGCTGAACCTGCGGGATGGCGAGGCCAAAGTCGGCGTAGCGGATCGTCGAGGTCGCTGTTCCTTCCAGCCGCGCATTCGAGGCCGGCGTGGCCGTGACATCGACGGTGACTTCCTTGGTCACATCGCGGATCGTGAGATCGCCGATGACCTGGAAGGTGTAGGATTGTCCCGGCGCGCCCTGAGCCGGCAGCCCTTGAAGCTGCTTCGGCGTGAAGGTGATGAACTCGTACTCGCCGGTGTTCAAGATCCGGTTCTGGATCGCGCGATTGCGGAACTCGCTGTCGGTGACAAAAGTGCGCGCGTTGACCTGGATCGTGCCGATGCGGCTCTTGGTCGGATCGTTGGGATCGACGGCGATCTCGCCGGCCACTTGGTTGGTCGTGCCGACGACGGTCTTGGGCGCGTTGTTGAGCACCTCGTCGATCACAAAGCGAACCTCGGACTCCTCCGGCACGATCTGCGCGACGATCTCCTGCGATTCGGCGGCAGCAGAGGCCGACGGCTCGGCTGCGCTCTCAGCAGTCGGCGAGGCACTGGCGGTTTCTGTAGTGGGTGCAGCGGAAGCGCTGGCGCTGGGCGACGACTCAGCCGAGGCGCTGGGGCTGGGCGACGGGCTGCTTTCAGCCAGCGGGATCGCCGTGATCGGCCCGGTAGCGGCCTCAGGCGCGCGGAACACGTTGTAGCCGATAAGACCCAGAACCGCGATCACGGCGACGATGCCCACGGCGACGATCTTTTGAAGATTGGTCATAAGAGAGTCGTTCCTTACTGGGGGAGCAATGCTTATATCAGAGGAGCGGCTTCACCGTTGAGCATCCGTCCCGACGGAGACAGCGCGACGAGCATACCTATCGCACGATCTCCCTAACGCCGACACCGAGATTATAAACCAGATTACCGCCGGTCAGGCCCGCGAGCGTCAGCGCGACCAGACCAAGTATGCCGACTGTCAGATACGGCCACGAGGCCGTCTGCTCGCCGTTGGCGCGCCGAGAGCGCCAGCGCCAGGCCGTCAGCGCGATAAAGATCGCGGTGGTGAGAAAGCCCAGCCACTGGTGCTGCTCGATCGAGTCGATCACCGCTGTTTCTTCGTACGGAAGGTGCGCGATGATCCCGGTGATCACTGCCGGGATGGTCGAGAACGTGCCCAGCAGCAGCGTGATCCAGGCCGTTCGGCGGACGGCGGGCTGCCAGCGACCATACAGATCCAGCAGCACACTGGCGATCAGCAGCACGATCGGAAAATGCGTGATCGCCGGGTGGAGATGCGTAAACAGGTTGGAGATCAGATCTGCCATAGTGTGCGGGCTGCATGACTTCTGCGAAGGCGCGCCCTGCTCCTCTCTGAATCGACCTTGGGCAACCGCTACGCCACGCGCAGCAGGATCGTGTTGTGCGACGGATCGCGCAGGCTCCAGCCGTCGGACTGCTCGCTCACGGCCACGTCGGCCTCACGCGCCCGCTCCACGACTGCCTCGACCGCCGCCGCCGTGGGCAGCAGCAGCTCGTAGCTCAGCAGCCGCGCCGCGTTCTCCGGCGGCGCCGGCACGCCCACGCCGGCCCAGCTATTCAGGCCGAGATGGTGATGGTAGCCGCCCGCGCTGACAAAGCTGGCCGAGGCCATCCCGGCCATGCGCTCCATGCCCAGCACGCCGACGTAGAAGCGATCGGCGGCGCTCACATCCGCGACTTGCAGATGGATATGGCCCATGTCGGTTCCGTCCGGCATGCCGCTCCAGGCCGGCGTGTCGGCCGTAAGCTCGCCGAGAATCGCCCCGACATCGAGCGGCTCGGTGCCCATCCTGAAGGTGCCCTTGGCATCGTACCATGTGTCGCGCGGACGATCCCGATAGATCTCGATGCCGTGGCCGTCGGGATCGGACAGGTAGAGCGCCTCGCTCACCAGATGATCCGACGCGCCGCCGACATACGTCTCGCTTTCCCAGAGATGCTTGATCACCTGCGCCAGGTCTCGCCGCGTCGGCACGCGCAGCGCGAAGTGATACAGGCCGGTAGCGCGGCGGACCACGCGCGCGCCGGGCACTTCGCGGAGATGCAGCAGCGGCGTGGCGCCTGCGCCCAGCGTCGCGCTGTGCCGGTCATAATCCAGCACGGCGAGTCCAATATTGTGCTGGTAGTAGCCCAGCGAGCGATCCAGGTTGCCGACACTCAGGCTGACAAGGCCAACTCTGGTCGCGGGATCGATGATCGATGCCATAACAATCTACTCCTGTAGCCCGCGCATCGTCGCGCGAGCTAGCTCCTGCTCCGAATGATGAATTTATGCCCGCTGCGGCCGATTGCTCCAGGCCACGAACGCCGCCAGCAGCAGCAGCACGACCGGCATAGCGGCAAATGCAAGCTCGTTGTTGACCAGATGCGTGGCGATCGCGCCGAGCATCGTGGCGACCAGCAGCAGCGCGCCGATCAGCCGCGTGCGCTGCGGCCAGAGCAGCACTGCGCCCACTACTTCGATCAGGCCGGTCAGATACATGAACCAGATCGGATAGCCCCAGCGGGTGAAGTTGTCGACGTTCATCTGTGCTCCGGCCAGCTTGCCGCCGCCGAACAGCAAAAATCCGAGTGTCAACAGGGCCATCACGGCGTAGACGGCGTAGGTCTGCCAGCGGGGAGTGTTGCGGGTCTGTGGTGCGGTTGTCATCGAATGCCTCCTGCAATCTACATCTTCTTGATGTTGTCAGGATACGCCTCTGGTGTCCCTTGCGGTGTCCCTCGCGCCGGACGATCGCCCGAGTTTGGCGTCCCTCTTTGAAGATTAGCCGTCCCTCGCGTATCATTAAGGCATATGAACAATGTTCACTTCACCTTTTTAGGCGTCCCAGCGTTGCGGCGCGGCAACCAACCGATCGCCTATGCGCGGGCCAAAGGTCTGGCGCTGTTGCTCTACCTGGCAGTCGCCCGAGTGGCCCAGCCGCGCGATCGTCTGCTGGATCTGCTGTGGCCGGAGAGCCTGCCGCAGGCCGCGCGCAAGAACATGCGCAATACGCTGTGGTCGATCCGCGAGGCGCTGGGCGACGATGTGCTGGATCTGGACGGCAACACGCTTCAGCTCGCGGCCTCGGTGACGGTGGACATCTACGCGCTTGAGGACGCCATTCTGCTGCTGGAAGGCGGGCGCGTCGAGGATCTTGAGGCGGCCGTCGCGCACTACCACGGGCCGCTCGCCGATGGGCTGATCGTACACGAGGCTGCCGATTTCGAGATCTGGCTGACCAGCGAGCGGGAGCGCATCGCGGCGACCTATCTGCGGCTGATGGATCGCATTGTGACGCTGCATGGGCGGGCCGGCAGCTGGCAGGCGGTGTTGGATCAGGCCCAGCGCGCGCTGGCCGTCGATCCGCTGCGCGAGACCATGCACCTGGCGATCGTCGAGGCGTATCTGCGCCTGGGCCAGCGCTCAAAGGCGCCGCAGCAGTTCGCGGCCCTGACCGAGATTCTCCAGCGCACGCTGGCCGTTTCGCCGCTGCCCGAGACTGTCGCGCGCTACGAGGCGCTGCTGGCCGGAACCCCACATACTCCGCTTCCCGCCGCGCCACGCCCGATCTGTCACGAGCCGTCCGCGCCTTTGATCGGGCGGCAATCCGAGCTGGCGATCCTGGACGAAGAGCGATCGATCGCGGCTCAGGACAGCGCCCGGATCGTGCTGATCTCGGGCGACCTCGGCATCGGCAAGTCGCGGCTGTGGCAGAGCTGGGCGGGCACGCTTCCCGCCGAGACGGTCGTGCTGGCGACTCATGCGCTGGAGACGGATCAGCCGGTGCCGTTCGGGCCGCTGGTCTCGCTCTTCCGGCAGTGCAGCCCGGTTCAGACGATCTTAAAGCCGCCCACCGCGCTCGCGCCGATCTGGCTGTCTGAGCTGTCGCGGCTGCTGCCGGAGATCGCGACGCTGTCGCCGGATCTGCCGCCGCCGCTGCTGCTCTCGCCCGCCGAGGAGCGGCCACGGCTCTTTCAAGCGCTGACCGAGACGCTGCGCCTGCTGGCAACGCCGCTGCTGGTGCTGGTGATCGACGATCTACACTGGGCCGATCCCTCGACGCTGGACTGGCTGGTGTACATGCTGGATCAGCTGCGCGCCACGCCGCTGCTGCTGGTCGGCACCTATCGCCAGCAGGATGCCGGCGAGCAGCTACTGGCCGTGATCGCGGGCTGGCAGCGCCAGGGACTGCTACGCCAGATCGCGCTGCCGCCGCTGACAGGCGACGAGAGCGCGGCGCTGCTCACGGCGCTGAACGCCGCCGAAGACACGCGATCGCACTGGGTCAGGCAAAGCGGCGGCAATCCCTACTTTTTGATCGAGCTGAGTCGCGGCGCCGACGGCGAGCCCTCCAGCGATCTGATCTCGCTGATTCGCACCCGGCTGCGGACGACGGTTCCCGGCAGCGCGTATCAGGTGCTGCAAGCGGCGGCCGTGCTGGGCGACGGAATCGATCTCAACCTGCTGCACGATACCAGTGGCCGGCCCGAGGAGGATCTGCTGGATGCGCTGGATGCGCTGGTCGGCGCGGCGGTGCTCAAAGAGCAGAGCGGCAGCTATCAATTCGTGCAGCCGCTGGTCGGCGCGGTCGTGCTTCAAGATCTCACGGCGGCGCGGCGATCGTTTTTGCACCGGCGGGCGGCGCAGGCGCTTGAGCGTGCCAACGCGCGACGGCCTGAGCGTGTCGCCGAGCGGCTGATGGAGCATTTCGCGGCGGCGGGCGAGACCGAGCGCGCCGCGCACTACGCGGATCTGGCGGCGCAGCGAGCCCTGACGATCGGATCGTTTGCCGAGGCGGCGGCCTATGCGCGCCAGGCGCTGGAGGGGCTGCCAACGCCGCAGCGCCGGCTGCTGTTTGGCCGGGTGCTGTCGATCGCCGGTGATGCCGGCGAGGCGCGCACGCAGCTTGAGCAGGCTTTCGCCGAGTTCGAGCAGCGCGACGATTCCGTTGGCGCTACACGGGCGGGCGTGATGCTGTCCCAGATGGCGATCGCGACCTCGCAGCCGGATCTGGCGCGTGATTGGCTCAAGCGCGTGCCGATCGAGCGCGCCCAGCTGATCGATCCGGCGGTCGTCGTGCACGCGCGGCTGCTGGCGGCGAGCGTCGATCGTTTCAGCCAGGCGTTTGACGATGCCGAGGCCCAGCTCGATCTGGTCGATCAGCTGCTTCAGGCGCACGATCTGCCGTTCGAGGCATCGCAGAGCGCGTTTGAGCGCGGCAACGTGCTGGCTAATCGCGGCGATCTCCAGGCGTCGATCCCGGCCTACCAGGAGTCGCTGCGGATTGCCGAGGCCAGCGGCTACCCGCCGCAGCAGATGCTGGGCCACAATAATCTGGCCTATCACCTCATGCTGCTCGGCGATCTCGACGCGGCGCAGGAGCATATTCAGGCGGCGCTGGCGCTGGCCGAGCGCTTTGAGCTGCGCATGGCCTGGCAGTATGTGTACAGCACGCTGGGCGAGATCACGTTTGCGCTGGGCAAGCTCGACGACGCCGACGCCGCTTTTGAGCGCGCACTTGAGGCGGCGCGTGCCTCGCATAACGCCGTGCAGATCGCCAACCTGCGCGTGAACCAGGCGCTGGTCGCTCGGGCGCGCAACGATCTGCCACGGGCACGCGCGCTGCTGGACGAGGCGCAGACCACATTTGGCGCTGCGGTCGAGCCGTTTGTGCGCGACAAAATTCTGCGCTATCGAGCTGAGCTGTTTCGCGATCAGGATTTCGCGCTGCGCGTCCGCCAGTAGTCGAGCAGCTCGGCGACGATCTGGCTCATGCCGATCTCAGGCTGCCAGCCGGTCGCCGCGCGCAGCTTGCTGTTGTCGCCCATCAGCAGCGGCTCGTCGGATGGCCGCAGCCGCGCCGGATCGACGCGAATCTCGACCGGCACGCGGCCCTGCTGGCGCACGATCTCGACAATATCGCCGATGCGCGTAGCAGTGCCGGAGCACAGGTTGTACACCTGGCCGGGCTGCCCGCGATCCAGCAGCAGCCACAGCGCCCGGGCGACATCCGAGGTGTGGGTGAAATCCCGGCGCGGCTCAAGATTGCCCACTGAGATCACCGGCTCCTGCTGTCCGGCCTCGATCGCGGCCATCTGCCGGCAAAAAGTCTGGATCGAGCAGCGATCGCCCTGGCGCGGCCCGACGTGATTGAACGAGCGCGTGACCACGACGTGCAAGCCATAGCTGTCGTGATATTGCAGCCCCGTCAACTCGGCCGCGACTTTGCTCACGCCGTACGGGCTGGCCGGCCGCAGCAGATGCGTCTCCGGGATCGGTACTTCCTCGGGCGAGACCCAGCCATACTCGGCGCTGGTCCCCGCGATGTGGATGCGTGCCGCCGGGCAGTGCAGCCGCGCCGCCTCCAGCACATTGATCGTACCCTCGACATTCACGCGCATCGTCGCGATCGGCGCGTCCCAGGACTCGCTGGGATAGCTCTGTGCCGCGAGATGGTAGATCCGATCCGGTTGGGCACGCTCGATCGCCTTGCCGACCGAGAACGGATCTTCGATGTCGCCCTCGTGGAACGTGACGCGGCCATACAGATGCTCGATCGGACGCGGATCGCTGCGCCAGCGCTTGAACGCGTGGACCTCGACCTCCGGCAGCGTCAGCAGATAATCGGCCAGGAAGCTTCCGACCGGCCCAGTGATGCCGGTGATAAAAACACGCATATCTATGCTCCTAAAAATAGCGGCTCGATGGCTTTGTAGGGGCGTATTGCATACACCTACAGCCCGCCGAGAGTGTACCGCTTGCTGCGCTGAAACGCCAACTAGCGTTTCCCGGTGGAGACGAGCGTGTAACATGGTACACTCTCTCCGAATCTTGCTGCACGTATGCAACGTTTCACAAGTATAGATCGCAATACATGAAAGGAGCAGCGCAGGCCGTCGCCGCGCGTCTGGCTTGCCGTACAATATGCCACATAGTCCACCGCTTATCCTTGAACGCCGGCTGGATAGCCGAATCTGGGGCGGCGATCAGCTCGGCTCGTGGCTGGGCCTGGCCGACGCGCCGCCGAAGCTGGCCGAGTCCTGGCAGGTGTACGAGCAGAATCGTATCTGCGGCGGGCCGTTCGCCGGGCAGACTCTGGCCGAGGTCGTCGCGGAGTACGGCACGGCGATCGTGGGTACGCGCAGCTTTGCCTGCTACGGCGCCGAGTTTCCGCTGCTGGCCAAGTTCATCGACGCCGCCGACAATCTGTCGGTACAGGTGCATCCCGACGACGAGTACGCGCACCGGGTGGAGGCGGCAAGCGGCTTTCACGGCAAGACCGAGGCCTGGTATATTCTGCAAGCCGCGCCTGGCGCCGAGATCATCCACGGCCTGTCGCGACCAACCGATCGCGCGACCTTTGCCGCCGCCGTGGAAGACGGAACCCTGATGGATCTGCTGCGCCGCGTCCGAGTCAATGCCGGCGACACGATCTTTGTTCCGGCGGGCACCGTCCACGCGATCAATGCCGGCATTCTGCTGTTCGAGATTCAGCAAAAATCGGATCTGACCTACCGTGTCTATGACTACGATCGCCGCGACGACCAGGGACGGCCGCGCGAGCTGCATCTCCAGCAGGCGCTGGACGTGATCAATTACGGCCTACCGCCGCAGGATGTGCGCCCGCAGCCGCTGGGAGAAGGCCGTACGCGCCTGGTGGAGTGTCCCTATTTTGCGATGGAGCGTTGGGAGCTTGAATCTGCCCTGGATCTTGCCACGGAGCCGGAGAGCTTCGAGCTGCTAACGGTGATCGCGGGCGGCGTTGCTCTCCTCTGGGACGAGACGCGCTACCAGCTTCAGACCGGCACGTCGATCGTGCTGCCGGCGAGCCTGGGCGCATATTCGTTGCAGCCCGCGCCCGCCGCGACGATCCTGCGCTGCTACGTGCCGTCGGGCGGCTGAGCTGGCTTCGTACAGCTAGAGGAAGCAAGAACATCACCAGAGGCGCTGGATCTCGTACGCGTCGAACTTTTTATCACGGCTGACAATGACCATCCCTTCCACCATTGCCTGAGCGATGAGTAGCCGATCAAACGGATCGCGATGATCGGCTACTGGAAAGGGCATGCCTGCTACATATGCGCTGTGCCGTGTAGTAATCCCTAGCTCAATAAATCCATTGCGCTGGATCTGCTCAGAGATAAACGTAATAAATGGCTGTTGGAGAGCGAGCTTCCCGAGACTGAGGTTTGATCGCTATTTCCCACAAGCTTGCGGCACTTATAAAGGATGTATTAGCTGGATCTTGGATGAGATCTCGTGCCGTACTGCTCAGCTGTGCGTCGCCATTGATGAACCAGAGGAACGTATGTGTATCGAGCAACAGCTTCATCGCATGTACTCGTCGAAGTCGGGAAGTGGCGCGTCAAAGTCGTCGGCCATCCAAATTTGCCCACGCGCGCTGCCGAATTGAGGACGTCGCGACTGTGGCGGCATCGGCACAAGTTGAATGTGCTGTCCGTCTTTCGTAATAACGACCGTTTCGCCACTGATCGCCGCTTCAACTAAATCTACAAGGCGGGTTTGCGCTTCATCAAGTGTCACAGCTTGCATCGCTGGTATCCTCCGCCCAAAGAACAATTCACTAAAAGTATAGCATAGCAAAGGGATCGACCAAAGGCATAACGGCTACTAAGCGAAGGCAGACGACGCTGGACAGCAGCACAGGTGATGATAGTCGTTGAAGCGCTCCAGCACCCACTTGCTTGATCCATCAGGCTGGAGCCAGTGCGTGATGCCGGTATTCTTCGTCGTCAGGGTCGTGCGCTGCATGGTTGCCAGGCCGTAGCCAAAGAAATACTCAAACGACGCCTGGATCACGCCGCCATGCGTGAGGAGCACGATGGTTTTTCCGGCGTGCTCCTGCACAATCCGATTGAGCGCTATCTGCGCCCGCGCCGAGAACTCGACCCAGTTTTCGTAGCCCTCGATCCAGCGGTAGAACGGCTTCTGAGTTTCCGGCAGCTGATGCCAGCGCTGCATAAACTCCTCGGTGCTGAAGCTGCCGTCCTCGCTGCGCCACTCCTCGACGTCGGCATCGGAGAGCAGCGGCGTCGCGAAGACAGGCGCTACGATCTGCGCGGTCTCCTGCGCGCCGCGCTCCGTGCTGGCGATGAAAACATCCGGCTTGATCTCGCCGCTGCGTGCCAGCCGATCGCGGAGACGCTCTGCCTGGGCGATTCCTGCCGGCGAGAGTCCAAGATCACGCTTCTTGCCGTCCTGCTCGGCGTAGATGTAGTCGGCGTGGCGAATAAGATACAGATGGGTCACAAAACACCTCGTCAGCTACGTCAGGCCGGCCTGGCGAATCCGCCGCGACTTGATCTCGCCACGCGGCTGGCAGCGCGAACACGGACAGGGCCGATCTCCGTGCGCGCTCGGATAATACCGCCAGCCAACTCCTTGATTCACCAAACGTATGGCGCGAATCTCACGCGGATCGATCGAGCGTGGAATCACCACCTCGTAGCCCAGCTCGGCGTGCCCGTGAAGCAGCAGGGCCAGCGCCTCAGCCGCGCTGATCTCGTGATGCGGCTGGTTATAGCGTCCAACCAGCACAGGCGTAGGGTCGGGAATGCGAAAATAAACAGCTGTAAATGTTCGCTGGCCTCTGCGCTTCAGCTCGCGCAGCCACTGGTGCGACTGGTAGAAATTCGGCACGACCGGCATAGCGAAAACACCCGGTGGTACGCTGGGATGAATCGGCTGCGCCTTGATGCCTGCGCGCCGAATGCTGCGTGCATGTTTCTCGGGCGTGAGATGAACGAACGTTGCCATGCAGATCCTTGACTGGTCGAAAGCGAGACGCCGCTGGCTGTCAAGGATAGCACAAGCAGAGCTACAGGCGGAAGTGCTTTCCATCAGGCGCAGAAGCGCGCAACCAGATCCAGCATATGCTCGGGATCGAAGGGCTTGCGGATCGACGCCTGCACGTCGAGCTGCAACTGAACCGCCGTGACCTCCTGGGTGGCCGACAGCAGGATCACAGGAATCGCCTGCCACTCCGGCATCGTCTGGCGTATGGCGAGAAAAGCTTTGCCATCCATGCCCGGCATCTGAAGATCCAGCAGAATCACGTCGGGCACCGTCTCGGCCTTGCGCAAATACTCGATCGCCGCCTCACCATCGGCTGCTGCCGTCGAAGAATAGCCGCGCATATCAAGCAGCAGCTGGATCATCATCATGATCGCCGCGTCGTCCTCGACGATGAGAATATGACAGGGTGTGTCGGACGTGCGGGGCATACGGTTTCACTCCTTCCTCGCGCGCCAACCTCAGTACGCGCTGTGCCATCCGATACAAAACGTTCGGATTGTTCGCTCCCAGGAACTGCGTCTGTGCGGTGCCTGATTATCCAGGTGAATGATTTCTCTCGCGCGCTTACGCGGCAAGTGAAGGCAAATCCCATAGCAAAAGCTGTGCCAGATAGCTGCTCTGACCGGCCTCAGACCATGTGCTGTCATGCTTGGCACATAACCTGCTGCTCAACACAGCTTTTGTCCAACCCCCCGACATAATCGAGAAGCGTAGTAAGATAGCAGGCGACAGCGATGATCGAACAATCTGAACGATTGCGGATAGTCGTGATCGACGATGACCATAAATGGAGGAGCTGATGACGCAACAGGCAATGGAGGAGGTCACCCCGCAGCCAGCGACTTTGCTTGTGGTAGAAGATGATCCCGATATTCAATCGGCACTAGAGCATTTATTCACGCTGGCCGGCTATCAGATTCTAGTTACGTCTTCCGGCACAGACGCGATCGAGCTGCTTCAGCGTGAGCATGTCGATCTGATCGTGCTCGATCTGATGCTGCCCGATACCAGCGGCTATGAGGTTTGTGAGTACGTGCGCCAGAGCGAGATCGCGCCGACGCCGATTGTGATGCTGACCGCGCTGACGCAGCAGCGACATGTGCTGCGGGGGCTGGAGGCGGGCGCTGATGATTACGTGAAAAAGCCGTTTGTTCCCGACGAGCTGCTGCTGCGAGTGCGGCGGCTGCTCCAGCGCCAGGACGAGCTGCGCTCCGTGGAGCACGAGGCTATCCGCCTGCGCGAGATGCTGGCCTTGATGCAGCGCCAGCTTGCGGTCTCGCAGAACGAGACAGCGATCGAGACCACGCTGCGCCGCGAATTTTTGCATAACGTGACCACGCACATGCAGGCGCTGAGCGGTATCGTCGAGGCGGCGGTGCGCAAGATCTCGCCGGGGCCTGAGCGCGAGATCGTCCAGCAGCTCAAGAGCCGGGTGCGCAGCGCGGCGCTGGTCTATGAGATCTCAGAGGCGCTCCAGGATGATCCGGTTGAGATCGGCAACCTGGTGCGCACGATCGCCTCGGCGCTCAAAACCGTCTACCGGCCCTGGCGGCGGGTGATGCTGAGCGTCGAGGGCCAGCCGCTGAATCTGTCGCTGGCGATCGCCTCGCCGCTGGCCATGATCGTGAACGAGCTGGTCACCAACTGCTTCAAGCACGCCTTCCCCGACAATCGCTTCGGCAAAGTTGAGATTCGCTACGGCGTGCAGGACGATGTTTTCACGCTAGAGGTTGTCGACGACGGGATCGGCTTCGATGCCGCGCAGGCAGCGCCGGGCCGAGGCCGAATGACGGTCGGCCAGCTGGCGCAGAGTCTGGGCGGCAGCGTGGAGTGGCAGAGCAGCGATACCGGCACGCGCAGCCGGGTTGCGATCCCGCTGGCCTGAAATTCACCTCTTCTCCTTTGCTTCCCTGCTCGTCGTACTGGCGGCAGGGAAGCGCTGTGATGGGCCAGCGCGCTCACTCGGCGGCCAGTAGCGGCAGCTTCACCGTAAACGTGCTGCCCTCATGCTCGACGCTCTGCACAGCGATCGAGCCGCCGTGACGCTGCACGATCTCCTGCACAATAAACAAACCGATGCCGAAGCCACTGCTTTGCTTACTGGCGTTGGCCGCGCGGTAGAACGGCTCCCAGAGCCGCGTCTGCGCCGCCTGGGGAATGCCGATCCCTTGATCTGCGACGCTGATTCGCGCTACGTGATCCTCAACCTCGACCGCGACGGCGATGCGCCCACCGGCCGGACTGTATTTCACCGCGTTGTTGAGCAGATTCTGGATTACCTGTTCCAGCCGTCCCTCATCGCCATTGACGATCAGCTCTTCGTACGCCGGCGTCCAGTCGATGCGATGGTTGGCGCTGGTAAGCTGAGTTTCCTCGACGGCTTGCTCGATCAGCGGCAGGATGTCGACCGGCTGGAGCAGCAGATCCCACTCGCCGCGCTGAATGCGGGTCAGATCAAGCATCTCGTCGATCAGCCGGTTGAGGCGCTGGCTTTGTCGCGCGATCACATCGACCGCCTGGCGCGTACGCTGACTGGCGGCTGCTCCCTCACCGGCCGAGCGTTGCAGCAGATAGGCATAGCCCATCAGCGCAGTGAGCGGCGTTTTCAGCTCGTGGGACGCCATCGAGAGGAACCTGTCGCGGGCGGTGATCGCGGCCTGGGCGTCGCGGTAGAGCCGCGCATTATCCACGGCCAGCGCAATGCGAGCGGCCAGATCGACGGCGAGGGCGAGATCGGTCTGATCGTAGGCGCGCTGGTCATGGGCGTAGCC
>DASWTQ010000410.1:0-3815 GCA_036402055.1 Herpetosiphonaceae bacterium | reverse complement strand
CCCCTCGCCTACGGCCGTGGGAGAGGGGGGAGTCGCCGCAGCGACGGGGGTGAGGGCCACGGATGCGGGCCTGAGCGCAAGTGGGCTGCGGAGCGCGCTGCAGGCGGTGCTGCCGGAGTACCTGGTGCCGAGCGCGGTGGTGCTGCTCGACGCGCTGCCGCTCACCCCGCATGGCAAGGTCGATCGCCAGGCCCTGCCGGCGCCGGAGAGTGCGCACGCTGGGCAGGCAGACGCGTATGTCGCGCCGCGTACGGCGAGCGAGACGCTGCTGGCGGGGATCTGGGCGGCGGTGCTGCACCGGGAGCAGGTCAGTGTCGACGCCACGTTCTTCGACCTGGGCGGGCATTCGCTGCTGGCCACGCAAGTCATCGCCCGTGTGCGCGAAACCTTCCAGGTCGAACTCCCGCTGCGCACGCTGTTTGAGGCTCCGACCGTGGCCGGGCTGGCCGCGCGGATTGAGCAGGCACAAGGGACGTTCGCGCCGCCCATTCGGCCCGCTCCCCGCGACGGAGCGCTGCCGCTCTCGTTTGCCCAGCAGCGGATCTGGTTCCTCGATCAGCTCCAGCCCGGCAGCGCGACATACAACATCCCTGCTGCCCTCCGCCTGGGAGGAACGCTCGATGTGGCAGCGCTCGTCGAGGGGCTGAGCATGATTGTGGCGCGGCATGAAGCGCTGCGTACGACCTTTGCAACCACGGATGAGGGCCGTCCAGTCCAGATTATCGGCCCGGCACAGGCAGTCGCGCTGCCGCTGCTCGATCTTCAGAAGTTAACGGAGGTGGCGCAGGATACTGAGGTGCGGCGGCTGATCCACGAGGAAGCGCAGCGGCCGTTCGATCTCCATCACGGCCCGCTGTTGCGCGCCACGCTGCTGCGTCTAGCTGACACAGACCATGTACTGCTGCTGACGATGCACCATATTGTCGCCGATGGCTGGTCGTGGGGTGTGTTCTTTCACGAGCTTTCGGCGCTGTATGCGGCGACCGTCAGCAGCACAATTCCAGCGCTGCCCGCGTTGCCGATCCAGTACGCCGACTATGCCGTCTGGCAGCGCGACTGGCTTCAGGGCGACGTCCTGGACTCGCAGCTTGGCTACTGGCAGCAGCAGCTGGCCGGCCTGACGACGCTTCAGCTGCCCACGGATTACCCGCGCCCGCCGATCTCTACGCTACGCGGCACTATCTTTACTTTCACTCTGCCCAAGGCAATCAATGATGGCCTGGTCGTCCTCAGCCGTCGCGAGGGCGTGACGCTGTTTATGACGCTGCTGACGGCCTTCCAAACCTTGCTCCACCGCTACAGCCGGCAGGACGATATTGTGGTCGGTACGCCGATCGCTAATCGCACGCGCGCCGAGACGGAAGATCTGATCGGCTGTTTCATCAACATGCTTGCGCTACGCGCCGATCTGTCTGGCCGGCCAACCTTCCGCGAGGCGCTGCGCCGGGTGCGTGAGCTGACGCTGAGCGCCTACGCGCACCAGGATCTGTCTTTTGAGCAGGTGGTCGATGCACTTCAGCCCGAGCGCGACCTGAGTCGTCACCCGCTGTTTCAGGTCATGTTCGCGCTCCAAAGCGCGACCCACGCGCCGCCCGAGCTATCCGGCCTGACATTGGAGCAGCTGCCGATCGATCTTGAGTCGGTCAAGTTCGATCTCAACCTGACACTGGCAGAGACCGACGCCGGCCTCGCCGGTGTGCTGGAGTACAGCACCGATCTGTTTAGCGCCGAAACAATGGCGCGCTTGGTTGGCCACTACGAGACGCTGCTCCACGCGATCGTGTCCGATCCAGACCAGCGGCTCGTCGATTTGCCGCTCCTCACCGCATCCGAGCGCGAGCAGATTGTGGTGGCCTGGAATGCGACAGCGGTGAGCTATCCGACCGAGCCGTGTCTGCACGAGCTGATCGTCGCGCAGGTGGCGCGCACACCCGATGCTGCGGCGGTGGTCTTTGAAGATCAACAGCTGAGCTATGCGGAGCTGAACGCGCGCGCCAATCAGCTGGCTCATGCGCTCCAGGCGCGTGGCGTCGGCCCCGAGGTGCGCGTCGGCGTGTGCCTCGATCGCTCGCTCGATCTCGTGATTGCCCTGGTCGCGATCCTCAAGGCCGGCGGCGCGTACGTGCCCCTCGATCCGAGCTATCCCGCCGATCGTTTGCAGTTCATGGTTGGCGATGCTCAGGTGCTTGTGCTGCTGACCACGAGCGTCTTTGCTGAGCGCGTCGATGCTGCCGGTACACAGCTGCTCTGCCTCGACACAGCATGGCCGGAGATTGCGCGCGAGCCCACAGATGAGCTGGCGACAGGCGTGGCGGCAAACAATCTGGCGTACATGATCTACACCTCGGGCTCGACCGGACGGCCGAAAGGTGCATTGAAGACCCACCGCGCGATCGTCAACCGGCTGCTGTGGATGCAGGACGCCTACCAGATCACGCCTGCGGATCGCGTGCTGCAAAAAACGCCCTTCAGCTTCGACGTCTCGGTCTGGGAGTTTTTCTGGCCGCTGATGACCGGTGCGGCCCTGGTTGTAGCCCGGCCGGAGGGTCATAAAGATCCTACCTATCTGGTGGAGGTCATTCGGCGGCACGCGATCACGACGCTGCACTTCGTACCGTCGATGCTTCAAGTCTTCCTGGATGCCGAAGATGTGCAAATGTGCCGGTCGCTGCGTCAGGTGATCTGTAGTGGCGAGGCGCTGCCGGCCGCGCTGCGCGACCGTTTCTTCACGCGACTGGATGCCGAGCTGCATAATCTGTACGGCCCGACTGAGGCTGCGGTGGATGTTAGCTACTGGCCCTGCAAGCGGGAGCGCGCGCTGGTGCCGATCGGCTATCCGATCGCCAACACGCAGCTGTACGTGCTGGACGCGCAGCTACAACCCGTGCCGGTGGGCGTGCCCGGTGAGCTGCATATTGGCGGGGTGCAGCTGGCGCGCGGCTACCACAACCGGCCCGCGCTGACAGCGGAGAAGTTCATCCCCGATCCGTTCAGCGCGAAGCCAAACGCGAGGCTGTACAAGACGGGCGATCTGGCGCGCTACTTACCTGACGGCGCGATCGACTATCTGGGGCGGATCGATTACCAGGTCAAGCTGCGCGGCTTCCGCATCGAGCTGGGCGAGATCGAAGCAGTTGTGTCGCAGCATCCTGGCGTGCGCGAGGTCGTCGTCGTGGTGCGCGAGCAGCGGCTGGTAGCTTACGTGGTGCCGAGCGTCGACCGTTCAGCGCCCACGGATACCACCGACACTGATCACGATCCATCGCCTGGCTTGACTGAAGCCTTTGTGGCCGATCTCCAGGCGTTTGTGAAGCAGCACCTGCCCGACTATATGGTGCCCGGTGTGGTGGTGCCGCTCCCAGCGCTGCCGCTTTCGCCTAACGGCAAAGTCGATCGCCGGGCACTACCCGCACCCACGCACCTGCGACCTGAGCTGGAGGCCGGCTTTGCCGCGCCGGAAACGCCCGTGGAGACGCGGCTGGCACAGATCTGGGCGGAGGTGCTGCGCCTGCCCCAGGTGGGCATCCACAACAATTTCTTCGCGCTGGGCGGCGACTCGATCCTGAGCATACAGATCGTGGCGCGGGCCAGGCAGGTGGGCGTGCAGCTCACGCCACGGCAGATCTTCCAGTACCAGACCATCGCCGAGCTGGCGACCGTAGCAGGTACGACGACCACCGTCACCGCCGAGCAAGGTCTGGTCACAGGGTCCGTGCCGCTCACGCCGATTCAGCACTGGTTCTTTGGCCGGGAGCACCCCGAGCCGCACCACTGGAATCAGGCCCGGCTGCTGGAAGTAGGCCAGCCGCTCGACG
>DASWTQ010000409.1:0-17226 GCA_036402055.1 Herpetosiphonaceae bacterium | reverse complement strand
CCCTGCAGCGATCATCACCCCAATCATCACATGTGATGATGCCGCCTCATCACCTCTACATGTATCTTCTAGCTGAAGGACAGCACCACGGCACTCACACAGAGCTTCATCGCTACGCGGAACCTGCAGGAGGCGCAGCATGTGTGAAACAGACGCAGCCCCAGAAGATCCTGACGCGCCAGAACAGTATGAAATTCGGATCAAGGGCCATCTGGGCGGTCACTGGACCGATTGGTTTGACGGGCTGAGCCTGACGCTCGAAGCCAACGGCGAGACACGTTTAACCGGTCCCGTTGTTGATCAGGCTGCATTGCATGGCGTGCTCCGCAAAGTCCGTGACCTAGGACTGCCATTGCTGGCGGTCATGCGTATCAAACCTGACCAGGCAGACGCGTCAGGCGGTGAACAGTAGTTTGCGACAAGCTGCGTGGACGGGTACGAGCCAGTGTTCTCTGTGATGGTGCTCACCAAATGCGGAGGAGTCACGCTCAGTGTGCACCGTCGCGTGGAGGCTACAGTTTCTGGGGCACGAACTGGGTTTGTCACGGAACCGCAGGTGGGATGCTGAACGCTGTCTCCCGCCAGCATATCAAGGAGCAAATGACATGACAACGACGACGCAGGAACCACGACGAACGCATGCCCCGGAGGGCCGAGAAGACATCACGATCGGGAGGCGCTCGCAGTCCACTGAGCCCGTGAGCCAGGCAACAATGATGCACGCGGTCGTCCAGGAACGCTACGGAGCGGCGCCCGAGGACGTGCTCCGGCTCGCAACGATCGCGCGGCCCACGATCGGCGGCGAGGAGGTCCTGGTACGCGTGCACGCTGCCAGCGTCGACCGCGGCACGTGGCATGTGATGGCCGGCCTGCCCTATCCCATCCGGATCGCGGGATTTGGTCTCCGCCGGCCGAAGTATGCCAACCCGGGCCGGAGTCTCGCCGGAACAGTGGACGCCGTCGGCGCTAACGTGATTGGTTTCAACCCGGGCGACGAGGTCTTCGGTATCTGCAACGGCTCGTTCGCTGAGTACGCATGCGTCCGGGCAGAGAAGCTGGCGCTGAAGCCGGTGAACCTTTCCTTCGAGCAGGCGGCTGCCGTCCCCATCTCCGGGCTCACCGCCCTCCAAGCCGTACGCGACCACGGTCACGTCCAGGCCGGCGCGAAGGTGCTGATTGTCGGCGCATCGGGCGGCGTGGGCACCTTCGCGGTGCAGATCGCCAAGGCGTGGGGCGCCGACGTCACCGGCGTGTGTCGGACGGCGAAGGTGACTGCCGTTCGCGCCCTCGGCGCCGATCACGTCGTCGACTACACCCGGGCGGACTATGCGGACGGCCGGCACCGCTATGACGTCATCTTCGACATCGGCGGCAACCGTCGCCTGTCCGATCTGCGACGCGCTCTCACCCCATGGGGACGCCTGGTCATTGTCGGTGGCGAAACTACTGGGCGGTGGCTCGGCGGGACCGATCGCCAGCTTCGGGCGACCCTGTTGTCCCCGTTTGTGGGCCAGACGTTGGGCTCATTCATCGCGTCAGAGAACGATGACGACCTGGTCGCGCTCCGCAAACTCATCGAGGCCGGCACGATCGCCCCCGTCATCGACCGCATCTACCCGCTCGCCGAGGTCGCTGCTGCCATCCGCTACCTGCTGGACGGGCAGGCCTGCGGCAAGATCGTCATCACCATCTGAGGTGCAGAACACCACGCACCTCACCGAACATAGGTCCACACTGAATCCGCTGTGTGACAGCGTAAGGAGTTCGATCATGAACAGCCACATGCAGCCGGCTTTGCAGGACCGTGTCCGTCCTGGGCCCTACCGAACCACCGCCCGCGTCGTGGGAGGGGTGTACCTTACGGGGTTCGTTGTCGGGATTGGGGGGGAGATGCTGATCCAATCCACGCTCGGTGCGCCGGATCCACTTGCCACGGTTTCCGCGAACCGCACGCTGCTGGCAGTCGGTGCCATCCTCTGGTTGATCGCCATCGCGGGCGACGCCGCGCACGGCATCCTAATGCTGCCGGTCCTGAAGCCGCACAGCGAGCGCCTGGCCTTCGGCTACTTCGGTACCAGGCTCATCGAAGCCGGCCTTGTTGCCGTCATGGTGCTCTTCGTCCTCGTCCAAATACCTCTCAGTACCGCGTATCTCCACGCAGGAGCATCCGATACGTCCCAGGTGCACGTCCTGAGCACCGCGCTCATGCAGGCGCACCGGTATGCCTACCATGTTGGCATGATCGCGCTGGGGTTCGCTGGTCTCCTGCTGTGCTCCCTGTTCTTCCAGGCAACGTTGGTTCCGCGACTCCTGGCCGTCTGGGGTCTCATTGGGTACGCGACCTTTCTGGGTGGGTCGGTGTTGGCCGTCCTGGGGCTCGATCTGGGTCTGATCCACACGATTCCGGGCGGCCTGTGGGAGGTCTTCATGGGGGTGTGGTTGATCGCCAAGGGGTTTCGGGCTGCGGCTGGTCCGTACGAGCCGACCACATCATCGATGCCATTGCCAACGGCGTCACCCGACGCGGGCAGCGTGGCAACCTGATCCGCGAGGTCGCTGGGAACCGTTCAGCGACACCACCCGACCGACGTCGACCGCTGGAACGACTGCGCCTCCCCATGTACCTGGACCATGACAGCCGATGGCATCCTGGCCAAGATCAATCGTCCAGCATCCTTAACCATGCTGCGGGACCGAATGACGGTGACGCTGCACCTGCTACAGGACGTGCAGGGGTGCAGCCTGAAAGGAACGAAGGAGACCATGGCACACCACTATCAGGTCACGGTCAAAGGCACGCTGGACGAGGACTGGTCGGACTGGTTCAACGGCCTGCGGATGACGCACGATGCCGCCGGTGACACCCTCCTTATGGGAGCTGTTCGCGAGCAGACCGCGCTCAACGGGCTCATCGCCAATGCTCGCGATCTGGGATTGTTCCTCATCGCCGTCGAGCAACGCCGCACGGTCACCGACGCTGACCCGTTCGCGCCGCCGGTCATATAGATCATACCAAACACGACCGGCGGTCTGACGAAGAAATCCCATCGATAACCGTCAATTGTTGCATGTCAGGTCGTATGCACCCCATCCAAGGTGCACCCATACCACGGGAGGATAGACCATGCATCGCATCATCGAGCTGATGAACCCTGGACAAGCACGCACAGCGGACCGCAGATCGTCCGAGGCAAACAGGCCGGCGGCAGGCGGCACGCGTCCGTGGCGCTGGTGGGCGCGACGAACGCTCGGCGGGCTGCTACTCCTGGTCATGGTCATTGCCATGATCACCGTCGGAGTTGGAGCGAGCGCGAAGGCCGGGCTCCGAGCGAGCCATCCGCCGATCGGTCAGCTGGTGGATGTTGGGGGCTACCAGCTGCACATTGCGTGCGTTGGTGGCGGCAGTCCTACTGTTGTCCTGGACGCTGGCGCGGGTGACCTCGGCCTGACCTGGGCCCAGGTCCAGCCCACGCTGGCACGGTCCACCCGTGTCTGTGTGTACGATCGTGCCGGTTTGGGCTGGAGTGAGCCCAGCCCACGACCGCGTACCGCCGCGGTGATGGTTGATGAACTCCACACGCTCCTGGCCAATGCGGGCATCGCAGGACCGTACGTGCTGGTTGGACACTCGCTGGGTGGAGTGGTGGTGCGCCAGTATGCGCATACGTACCCTGCAGACGTAGCGGGCATCGTCCTGGTCGACTCGGCCCATGAAGCCCAATGGCTGCGCTTTCCGCAAGCCATCCGCAACAATCTCCCACGCGTGCTGCGTCAGCTTCGTCTCGTCCAGACCGCGGCATCGGTCGGGATTGGGGCGCTGAAGCCGTCGCTTATGCCGCTGGAGAGCCGCTTGCCGGTGGAAGCGGCCGAAACGGCCCGCGCGCTCAAGATTTCAGGCGCTGACATCGGCACGGGGGCAGCGGAGCTGGAACAACTTGCAGGTGGCCGTACGCAGCCTGTGACGACGCTGGGCGATATCCCGTTGATCGTCCTCAGTGCCAGCCACAGCGATCCGGACAGTGTCCCGGCGAGTGCCGCTGTCACACCGGCAGTCTTGGAGGAATATGAGCAAACCAGGGAGCAGCTGCAGCGCGAGCTGGCCGCGCTCTCGACGAACGGTAAACGAATTGTCGCCGATGGGAGCGGGCACTACGTTCAGCTCGACCGTCCTGACCTGGTCATTCGTGCTATTGAAGACCTGCTGGCGGTGGCTCGCAGTTGAGTGACGGTTGGTGGACACTGTGCAAATGCATACACGTGAGTGCTACCCAGCGACATGCCTGCTATCAGGAGGGCTAACCACATCGGGTTCCACCTCCGTCAGCTCGTTCTCCATAGGCCGGTCGCCCCACGCATGATCAGGTTCGCGCGCGATACCCGGTGTTCAACCGGGAAGGAGATCGTTCCTATGCGCTATCCACGCTATCGGATATACTGGCGGTCTGCGCTGCTGTGCCTGTGCGTCCTGCTACGTGCGCCGTCGACGACCCAGGCCGGATCGACCCGGCCGGGCGAGACCACCGCACCATCGGCCGATTTCCAGACCATCGACGCCTATGTCGCCGCGCAGATGAAAGCCATGCACATTCCTGGAGTGGCGCTCGGCATCGTACACGGAACCGAGGTCGTGCATGTCCAGGGGTTCGGCATTGCCAACCCTGCCGGCCAGCCCATGACGGCTCAAACCCCCATGATCCTTGGGTCGACGAGCAAATCCTTTACCGCGCTGGCCATCATGCAGCTCGTGGAAAGCGGCAAACTCAGCCTGGATGCTCCGGTCCAACGCTATCTGCCCTGGTATCAGGTCGGTACGCCGGCTGCCTCGTCGACGATCACCGTCCGTCATCTGCTGAACCAGGTGAGCGGCATTCCCACCCGTGCGGTCGGGGAGTCGCTGACCGGCACCGGCGACGAGACCCTTGAACAGGTGGTGCGCGCACTGAAAGACGTCGCCTTGACGGCACCAGTCGGTTCGACCTATCAGTATTCCAACCTCAACTATACAACGCTGGGTCTGATTGTGGAAACCGTTTCGGGACAGAGTTACGAAGCGTACGTTCAGCAGCATATTTTTGAGCCGTTGCACATGCGGCAAAGTTTCGTTTCGGAACCCGAGGCGATGCAGCAAGGCATGGCGACCGGCTATCGTTGGTGGTTTGGGGTTCCTGTTCCGTCACACCTTCCGTATCTGCGCGGCAGCCTGCCCGCAGGGTTTCTCATTTCCAGCGCGCAAGATATGGCCCACTACCTGGTCGCGCAGCTCAATGATGGACGCTACCTGGAAACGTCTGTGCTCTCCGCAGGAGGAATTGCCCAGTTACACCATCCCGCTGCCATGATGACATCACAGGGAGGGCGAGGCGATGCGTATGGCATGGGCTGGGTCATCAGCTCCTCGGGCGAGCCATCAATCTGGCATGCTGGGGATACCGCCAACTTTCACGCGGATATGATCATCCTCCCCCGCAAGCAGGTGGGTGTTGTCGTCCTCATGAACGTCAATGGAAATCTCGCGAGGGCGACCAATGCCCAGGGGGTGATTGCCCACGGGGTTCAACGACTGCTCCTGGGACAGCAACCACCCACACGATCGACCTTCTGGCAGCGGTACCTCGTGTTTGATGCGGCGCTCGTACTCTGTTCAGCGCTGGTGCTCTGGTCGCTGGTTAGACTACTGCGCAGGAGCAATCGACCTATACGGCGACGGCTCTTCAGCCTACTGCCAGGTGTCATCCTACCGCTGCTCTGGGAAATTGCCCTGCCGATCTGGCTCTTACTCGGCTTTCCCACTCGCTCAGGGGCAACCTGGTCGCTCATCTTGCTCTACTTCCCCGATCTGGGACATTGGCTGCTTGGGCTCTGCGTCCTGTTATTGGCGACCGGCAGCTTCCGTGTGATCCTAGCTCGCACAAGGCCACGCATGCAATATACCGATCCGGCGCCTGCGATCACGGCCCAAACCGGAGATTACCGCCGTATCGTATGAAGGAGGCGTCCAGTATTCACGAGGAATGGACTGGGTCGGACTGTGGTGCGCAGTAGTCCTGGTGTGATGAGAACATATGAGACGCCCACCAGACCAAGCACGGTGCGCTTGAACCAGTTGCACTTTACATGTGGCGCTCGGAACTCAGCCATTTGGTGAGGGTCGCAAAGGGCACAGCAGCTTCTCGCTGGTGTGGAGCGCTGTGCGTACGGCGGCGATCCTCCGGGCAATGTCTTCGTCCCAATCGTTCCTCGGACGGCTTGTGAGGCAGCAATGAGGCGGAGCATGCGTTGTACACAAGGAGGGCACGAATCCATGAACGAGCAGCTTGGGTCGTATCATGTCGTCGATCTCCCGTCAGCGCGGCGCGTTGTCCTCGATTTTCTTGACCTTCCGGCGGGGAAGCACTACATCTATGGCTTGCTGGAAGTAGACGTCACGGTTGCCTGGAACTTCATCGAGGAGTACCTCGCGCGGATGGGAGAACGCTTGTCGTTCACGGGCTATTTGACCTTCTGCCTGGCGCGGGCAGTTGCTGAAGATACCTCGGTGCAGGCGTACCGCAAGGGGCACACGCAGCTCGTGGTATGTGACGATGTCGACGTCGGCCTGATGATGGCACCCATTCGCGCCCTATCTACGGCAATGACTTTGTCGCCCTCTGCTCACCCCAGGTTACGGAATCTTCTCTCCTGGCTGGACGTGCAGTTGATATGGTGCAGGGAGCACGTGATGCTGGATCACACGTCCAGGTTCAAGGAGATGACATGAACACGCCAAAAGAAGTACGGAACACAGCGCTGCGCGCGTGGGTGCAGCAGATGGTCGAACTGTGCAAGCCTGATGATGTGTACTGGTGCGATGGATCGCAGGATGAGTACGATCGGTTGTGTGGCCGGCTCATCGAGACCGGGACATTCATCCGGCTCAATCCTGCGAAACGCCCCAACAGCTTCCTGGCGCGTTCCGATCCTGGCGACGTGGCGCGGGTGGAAGATCGCACGTTTATTTGCAGCGTCAGCAAAAATGACGCCGGCCCGACCAACAACTGGGTCGCGCCCAGAGAGATGCACGAGACCCTGAATCAGCTTTTCGACGGCTGTATGCGCGGCCGCACCATGTACGTCGTGCCGTTCAGCATGGGCCCGCTCGGCTCGCCGATCGCGCAGCTCGGCGTGGAGTTGACCGACTCGCCCTACGTGGTGGTCAACATGCGCATCATGACGCGTATGGGCCACGCCGTGTATGAGCAGCTGGGCGACACGGGTGAATTCATCCCGTGTATGCACTCAGTGGGCATGCCGTTGGCGCCGGGCCAGGCCGACGTGCCGTGGCCGTGCAATAAAGCGCAGAAATACATCGTGCACTTTCCGGAGGAGCGCTCGATCTGGTCGTACGGGAGTGGCTACGGCGGCAACGCGCTGCTGGGCAAGAAATGCTTTGCGCTGCGCATCGCCTCCACGATGGCGCGCGACGAGGGCTGGCTGGCCGAGCACATGCTGATCCTGGGCGTCGAGTCGCCGGAGGGCGAGAAGACCTACGTCGCGGCGGCGTTTCCCAGCGCCTGCGGCAAGACCAACTTCGCCATGCTGATTCCGCCCGCCGGCATGGACGGCTGGAAAGTCACCACGGTCGGCGACGACATCGCCTGGATCAAGCCTGTCGCGGACGGCAAGCTCTACGCGATCAACCCCGAGGCCGGCTACTTCGGCGTGGCGCCCGGCACCTCGACGGCGACGAATCCCAACGCGATGGCCGCGCTGAGCCGCAATACGATCTTCACCAACGTTGCGCTGACGCCGGATGGCGATGTGTGGTGGGAGGGCATGACCAAAACCCCGCCCGCCCGGCTGATCGACTGGACTGGCCAGCCGTGGACGCCCGATTGTGGCCGCAAAGCTGCGCACGCCAATGCGCGCTTCACCGCGCCGGCAAGTCAGTGCCCCTCGATCGATCCGGCCTGGGAAGATCCGCAGGGCGTGCCGATCAAAGCGTTCATCTTTGGTGGCCGGCGCAGTACCCTGATGCCGCTGGTGTATCAGGCGTTCAACTGGACCTATGGCGTATACCTGGCCGCGACGATGGGCTCGGAGACGACGGCTGCCGCCGCCGGTACCCTCGGGCAGGTGCGCCGTGATCCGTTTGCGATGCTGCCGTTCTGTGGCTACCACATGGCCGACTACTTCAACCACTGGCTCCAGTTCGGCCGCATGATCCCGAACCCGCCACGCATCTTCAGTGTCAACTGGTTCCGCACCGATGCGCAGGGCCACTTCCTGTGGCCGGGCTTCGGCGAGAACATGCGCGTATTGAAGTGGATCGTGGAGCGCGCCAACGGCCACGCGGTCAGCATCGAAAGCGCGCTGGGCTGGATGCCGCGCTACGAGGATCTGGACTGGACCGGGCTGGAGGAGTTCGGCCCGCAGCGCTTCCAGGAGCTAATGGTAGTCGATCGCGAGCACTGGAACGCCGAGATCGTTTCGCACGAGGAGCTATTCATCAAGCTGTACGATCGGCTGCCCAAGGAGCTGCTCTCGGTCCGCGACCTGATCATATCAAGCCTATGGCGCTCACCCGAGCGCTGGGAGATCTAGTTTATCCAGGTGGACATAACGAACATTGAAATACTGCGAGGCCGTGAGGAACTTCTTCACGGCCTCGTTGCATGTAGCGCTCCGTTCGTACACGAGCACGAAAAAAGGCTCCTGGGACGGTGCCGATTGGATCAGGTACCACGCACAGGACACGCCGCCGTCGCGTCCCTACGATCGCTCCTCTTCGTCTAGCAGCGGGCGGGCAACTTCCCGCAGAATGTCGCTGGCGGTGATGATGCCGACCAAACGACCGTCACGCAGCACGGGTAGACCGGCGATCTTATGCTTCAGCATCAGCCAGGCGGCCCGACTCAGCGGCGCAGTTACGGCAACCTTGATCACCGGGCGTGACATCATCGCCCGTGCGGGAGCGACCGACGACGCGCTCGGCGGCTCGGAGATACTGAGCCGTGGCACATCCGAGGCGCGTGCCCGCCGAACGTCGCCATACGAGATCATGCCGACGATCGCGCCGCCCTCCAGCACCGGAAGATGATGCATGCCACGCTGAGCCATCTGTCGCTCGATCTCGGCGCGCGGCGTGGCAGGCGTGATCGTGGTGACGGATGGTTGCATCACATCGCGTACTTTGCGCATAGCAGCAAGCCCTTTCTCCGACGCCCGCCAGACGCTGATGGTCGAGCCCATAGTGACAGTGTAGCCGCTCCTGCCGGTCATTGCATAAAGATTCGGTCGCCTGGCAGTGTGGTTTCGCCACCAACGCCGGCTGTGAGCGCCGGACCAGGTGGTGATCCGTGAACGCGCCGTGGTCCCTTCGCTCCGGTCTGGACATGCTCAGGCGCTACACTATCCAGGGAACAACCGCAAGGAAACACGATGATCGCTCTCCTACTGAAGAACCCGCTGCTGCTCCTATTTCTGGTCGCGGCGATCGGCTATGCGCTGGGCCGCATCACCATTGCCGGGAGCAGCCTAGGCGTCGCGGCGGTCTTGTTTGTCGGCCTGGCCTTCGGCGCGCTGCATCCCGACCTCAAGCTGCCGGATCTGGTCTACCAGTTTGGCCTGGTCGTCTTCGTGTATACGATCGGCCTGAGCAGCGGCCACCACTTTTTTCGCTCGCTCAGGCGCAAAGGGCTGCGCGATAACCTGCTGGTGCTGGGACTGCTCACCGGCGCGACCGGCCTGACGCTCCTGCTAGGTTGGCTGCTACGTCTCACGCCGGCTCAGACGGCGGGCGTGTTCACCGGCAGCCTGACCAATACTGCGGCGCTAGCGGGCGTGCTCGACTATCTCAAAACCAGTGTGCCCGAGGCACTGCGGGATCACGTGCTTGCCGAGCCGGTGGTCGGCTTCTCGATCACCTATCCGATGGGCGTGATCGGCATGATCCTGGTGATCAGCGTGCTGCGCTGGCTCTGGCGCATTGACCTCAAGCAGGAAGCGGCCGATCTGCGCTCACCGGCAGTGACCCAGCGCTTGTTCACCCGCACCGTAGCGGTGACCCGACCTGAAGTTGCGGGCACGACGGTCCAGGCACTGCTCAGCGATCATCCCTGTGATATCACCTTTGGCCGCGTTCGACAGTCAGGCCGGCTGGCCGTAGCGACCGGTCAAACCCAGCTCAATCTCGGCGACCTGGTCACGGTCATCGGGCCACACGAGGCGCTGCAAGCCATGACGAGTCATCTGGGCGAGCCCAGCGATCAGCATCTGGAAGCTGACCGCAGCGAGTTCGATTTCCGGCGTATCTTTGTCTCGAATCCGGCGCTCGCAGGGCGGTGCGTACGTGATCTCAAGCTCCAGCAGCAGTATGGCGCATTCATCACGCGCGTGCGGCGCGGCGACAGCGAATTTGTGGCCCACGGCGATACCATCCTGGAACTGGGCGACCGCGTGCGGGTGATCGCGCGGCCGGAGCAGATGGAGGCCGTCAGCCGCTTCTTCGGCGACTCGTACCGGGCGCTGAGCGAGATTGACATGTTAACCTTCCCATTGGGGCTGGCGCTGGGGCTGTTGCTCGGCATGATGCCACTACCACTGCCAGGCGGTATAGTGATCACGCTGGGTTTTGCCGGCGGGCCGCTGGTGGTGGCGCTGATCCTGGGCGCGCTGGAGCGGACCGGGCCGCTGGTCTGGAATCTGCCCTACAGCGCGAATCTGACCCTGCGTCAGCTCGGCCTGATCCTGTTCCTCGCGGGCGTCGGCACACGCTCCGGCTACGCCTTCGTCTCGACGCTCCAGCAGGGCGGCGGCGCGGTCATCTTCTTCGCTGGCCTGGTGATCACGGTCAGCGTGGCCCTCGCGACGCTGCTGATTGGCTATCGGCTGCTCAAGATCCCGCTGAGCTTGCTGCTGGGGATGCTGGCTGGCCTCCAGACGCAGCCCGCGCTGCTCGGCTTCGCGCTGGAGCAGACCGGCAACGATCTGCCGAATGTCGGCTATGCGGCGGTCTATCCTGCCGCGCTGATCTTCAAAATCGTGTGCGCACAGTTGATCCTGGCGCTGATGAGCTGACGCCTGCACAAGATCGCCTTCCTCATTTCCTCGTTGCTGCGGCCTGTAGTCTCGACTACAGGCCGTTGGCTATAGGCAGATGCTATTGCATGATGTGCTACTGTAGGCTGTAAAATCAGCAGGAGCAGATCACCATGCGCACGACTTTCGCACGGAGCAGCTTTCGCCTGATCCAGTTCGTCATCCTGATTGTCTTCCTCCCGTTCGCGGTGGTCGGGTACGTCATCTTCGTCGTCAAGCTGGTGATCTTCAGCCGCCGAACGGGCACGTCGGCGACGGTGCTGGCCTCGCTCTATACGCGCTACATGCAGCACAAGCTCGGCACGCGCCCGGACGATCCGGCAGAGCGGCTGCTGGCGATGCCGAGTGTTTCTCCGCTAGCCTTACATCTGGTCACCACCCCAACGCTGGTGTCGAACCGCGTCACCGGCCAGGCGCCGAAGCTCTACCGCTATCCCTACCCTGGCATCCCGATCATGCAGCATCAGTCGGCGGCGCGCACCACCTACTACGATGCGACGCTCCAGCAGCATCTGCCCGACATCGAGCAGTTCGTGATGCTCGGCGCCGGCTTCGATACACGCGCGTACCGGCTACCGAAGGACACGCACGTACGCTGCTTCGAGGTCGACACGCCGCAAACCCAGGCGTTCAAGCGTGAGATGCTGAGACAGGCGGGCGTCGATACGGCCGGGGTAATCTATGTGCCGATCAGCTTTCAGGAGATGACTGGTTCGAGCAGCTGCTGGCGGCCGGCTTCGATCCCAGCAAGCCCAGCCTTTTCACCTGGGAATCCGTGACGATGTATCTGACTCGGGAGGCTGTCGAGCATACACTGCGGACGATCGCTGGAACCGCCGGGACGGTAGTCGCCTTCGACTACTTCGCGGCCGAGCTGGTGACCTCGCCGTCGCTGTTTATGCGCTACGCTCGCGCCGTGATCAAGCTGACGGGCGAGCCGTTTCGCTTTGGTATCGACAACACGCCGCCGGTGCGTGAGCGCGTGGCCGCGTTTCTGGCGTCCTGCGGTCTGGTGCTGGAGGACCAGCGCAACTTTGGGGTGGAGACGGACCGCCAGCGTGCGATGGCCGGCTTTGTCATCGCGCAGCTGCCAGCAACGATTGAACGGATTAGAGATCTGCCGAGCCTGGCGTCCACGCTCGATCGTATTGAAGCGCTCGTAGGCGGCGCGCTCCAGCTGCGCTCGATGCGTTGGATGGGCAATCTCGATCAGCGCGCGTGCGCGGCATCTACGGGTTGACCTGCGCGATGACATAGCGCGCACTTTGCGCGGCAGCCCGGACAGATCGACCGACACGCCGAGCGAGCAAAATCCATGTTGGTCCGGCGGCGACACCTGAATCAGTGCGACGTCCAGCGGCACAATGCCACTGCGGAATAGCGCTGGCGCCTCGCTCAGGAACACCGGGATGTAGTCCGGCTCGTCGGGCGCCGCAGCGGTGCGGACATTCGCGCCCACAAAGAGCGCATTGGTGTGAAAGCTCGCGGCATAATCCGGCGAAGCGTAGGGCGCCGGCCCTTCGGTGTGAATATGGAAGATCTCGACACCCTGGATCTCGCCGGCGCATCGCATTCAGCGCGGCGATCAGCTCCTGCGGCGCGGCGGCGATGCTGTGAAGAAAGAGGTGATCACCGAGACGGCTGCTTCAGCCGATACCCAGTTCATGGCAGTGTTCCTTCTCGTAGGCGGCGCTTCTTTGATCGACACCTGCCTGGAAGTATCGAGACTTCCAGGCAGGTGGGAGTCATCAGGGAACATCGTGTTGTTAGACCGGTTGTGGGGCGTGGAAGAGACGCTCGCGAGTGCGACGGGCGAGGAGTTGCTCGATCGGGCGGGCGAAGTAGTCAAGGCCGTAGTAGCCGGCATTCGTACCCACTAAGGTGATGATCAGGCCGATCGTCAGCAACTGGGGCAGGGTACTGACCGCGCCGGCCAGGAACAGCGCCAGCGCCATGACCACGCCCATCAGCGCCGAGAAGCGCGTAAAGATCCCGACGATCAGCGCGATGCCGACCAGCAGTTCGCCGAAGGCGATCAGGTAGCTGAAGAGTGCCGCATTGGGCAGGAATACATCGCGGGCCAGGATCGCGTACCACTCCTGGACGGCGGGATGGGGCGTTTTGACGGGGTCGAAGCCGTCGGCCAGCGCCGACTTGGCGATCGCGCCTTTGAGGAAGCCTGCGACAGAAGTACCGGCCTCGTCGCCGATCCACTTGGCACTGCCGGGACCAACGACCTTCTCGAAGCCGCCCATAAACCATTCATAGCCGAGGTACAACCGAACGACCAACCAAGCGATACCGGTGACTTTGGGGTTATGAAGCGCGTTCATGATCTAGCTCCCTTCGTGAGGGTTCAGGTGTCCGTTCGTTTCATCTGTCACCAGTCTACCCGCGCCGACGACTCCCTACGTGAAGGCGTGCTACCGCTGCGTGGTGGAGCAACCACGAGCATTCGGATCGGCCCACGACGCGCTGTGTGGTTATTTCTACGTGCAGCAGAGCGGGACGTTCACGTGCTGGCGCGGCGACGAGGTGTAGGCTGAAGGGAAGCGAAACATCAGGAGCACACGTATGCGACGATCTGCACTCACCTGGCTGGTGCCGCTGATCTGCCTGCTGGCATTGATCGCGGCGGGCGCTGGATTGCTCTGGCCGGCAGAAGGCATTTCATATCCGCTGACCTCCTTTCGCGGCGAACACGTACTGATCAACGGACGCGGCCTGTATCGCTACGATACCGTCAGCACGGCGGCCCAGATGCAGGCGAATGATCTGGTAACGCTGGTGCTGGGCCTGCCGCTGCTGGCCATAGCGTTTGGGCTGGCGACGCACGGCTCGCTGCGTGGCCGGCTGGTACTGACGGGCACGCTGGGATTTTTCCTCTACACCTACACGTCGATGACCTTCGGCACCGCGTACAATCAGCTCTTTTTGCTGTATGTGGCGCTCTGGAGTCTGAGCCTGTTTGCCTGCATCTTGAGCGTCCAGGCGATCGATGTGGCCGCGCTGCCGCAGCACTTCTCGCCACGCCTGCCGCGACGCAGCATCGCCGCGCTGCTGGTTGCGGCGGGTGGATTTCTGCTGGTCGCCTGGCTGGGACGGATCGTGCCGCCGCTGCTGCGGGGTGAGACGCCCGCGCTGGAAAACACGACGACGCTGTTCATTCAGGCGCTGGATCTCGGCGTGATCGTGCCGCTCAGCTTCGTGTCCGGCGTCCTGCTGCTGCGACGCAACGCCTGGGGCTATCTGCTGGCCTCGGTGGCGGTGCTGAAATTCCTCACGCTCGGCCTCGCCGTCAGCGCGATGGGCATCAACATGGCCAGAATCGGCGTGCCCGTCAGCCCGATCGAGCTGGTCGTCTTTCCCGCCCTGGCGCTGGTGAATCTCATCATGGTCGGGCTACTGCTGAAACATATCGAGGTGCCGGCGCTCACACCCCGCGCCGCATAGCGTGCGATCAGCAGAATCGAGGCGCAGAGGTATGAATAGGGCATATTATGAATCACGCGCGGCGGTCGATGGCCAGCGCGGCCAGTACACGCTTGAGGATGCGGCCGCCACGCACGGCAAGCCGAGCGATCGCTATATTGGCAACGTGGTGTACGGCGGGCTCGACGGCATTATCACAACGTTTGCAATTGTCAGCGGCGTGGCGGGGGCGAAGCTTGGCGCGGGAGTCGTGCTGATCTTAGGCGTGGCCAACCTGCTGGCTGACGGCATCTCGATGGCGACTGGCGCGTATCTGTCGAATCGCAGTGAGCGCGAGTATTACGATCGCGAGCGGCAGCGCGAGCAGTGGCAGATCGCGCAGTATCCGGCGGTGGAGCAGCAGGTGCTGCGCGGCATCTACGCCAGCGCCGGCTACGAAACGGAGGACATCGAGCGGCTGGTCGAAATCCAGGCGCGCTATCCCGAGCGCTGGGCCACGACGATGTTGATCGACGAGCTAGGACTGCTCGCTGATCAGCGCAAGCCCTGGGCGATCGCGCTGACCACCTTTGCCGCGTTTGTGATTGCCGGTGTCGTTCCACTGCTGGTGTATCTGGTGGGCCTGTTCACGCCGATCGCGCCGACGGTGGCCTTTATCATCTCGCTAGTCTTATCCGCGCTCGCGCTGTTTGGCTTGGGTGCGGCCAAAGTCTGGGTGACGGAGCGCAATCCGTGGCGAAGTGGGTTGTCCATGCTGTTAGTAGGTGGACTGGCCGCCACTGTCGCCTATGGTGTCGGCGTCCTCTTACAAGGAGTCTAAGCTCTCCCGTACAGCATTGTGCTTAATGAATCAGGGCCGCTCCGGCAAGTAGATTGGCTGCAATAATAATGTTGTGCCGGTGACGATGGCGATTCAGCCGACGGCAGCACCACTCACGACGGCGCTGGAACAGTTGATCGCGCTCGACCGTCCCTATTTTGAGCAACCTAGTCTTGACAACACGCTGTATCGCTCGAACTTAACGGTCGAGCAGGGACAGGCGACAATTTGGCTGGCAGGCGATGTGCAGCTCAGTGGTGTGCGATAGTCCACGGATCGACGCGCAGATTAAGGAAACCGCACGCCAGTTCTCAACCGTCAATGAGGTGGTTCTGCTTATCAACGATCAGCGGTTCGAAGACGTGCTCTCGGGGCAATAATCAGGATCGCCGCATCCCTATCCCAGGAGGTCTCCATGCGCTCCATCGGGTCAAGCATCGGCGGCTCAACGCGTCATGGCTGGTTTGTGATCGCAGGGCTGGTCTTTCTGCTGGCTGGTTGTGGTGCTGCGGAAATGCCAGCATCGCCCACGAGCAGGTCATCGCCGGTGAGTAGTTCACTGCCAACCAGCAGCCCATCACCGACGAATAGCCCATCACCAACGAGTAGCCCCTTACCAACCAGCAGCCCATCACCGACGAACAGTCCATCACCGACGACGAGTCCCAGCCCACCAATGACCGGACAGCCACCGGATGCCTTGGTTGCTCGCGCCCGCACACAGGTTGCTCGGCATCTCAATATTGCACTTGAGTCCGTGACGCTGCAAAGCGCGACGCCCCAAGAGTGGTCGACCGGCGCACTCGGCTGTCCGGTACCGGGTCACGTGTACACCCAGGTGATCACACCCGGCTATCTGCTGATCTTCACGGCTAATAATCAACGCTACGAGATTCACACCAACGACCGCAGTGATACCCTGATTCTCTGTCTGAATGGCAGGCCGACGCGGCTCTGATCTCCAAGATGAGGAATTTACTGAGTACATGGATCGTCTGGTGCTCGTCGCCCAATCAATTGCTATGGATGAGATGTGACCTATCGGGCGGCAGCAGACACGTGGATAACCATCTGTCTGCTGCCGCGTGCATGCAGGATGCACTTCGTAGGGGGCTTCCGGGACCTGGGCGACGGCTGCTTGCACAATCCGGTCACGCAGGGTTGGAATACCTAACCCGCGCCGTTGAGTGCGTCCTTTGGGGATGTACATGCGACGGACGGGTTGTGGTTGGTACACGCGCTGGGCCAGGTCATGGGCGAGGCGGTGTACCATCGTTGGGTCACACGCCTGTTTGGTTTGTCCATCGACGCCTGGGGTTCGGCTTCCGACGTTGGTGCGGACCCGTTCCCAGGCGTGGGCCAGAAACGTCTCGTGTTGGACAATCTTCAGCAACCGGCTGAAGCGTTGGGTGGGGTTAGCGGTCGCTAGCACCCGGAGATGTTCAAGTTCTTGTTGTGGGTCCCGCATGAGGTCTAGTTCCTCCGTACTCACCGCAACTTGAACCGTCACCTGGAGCCCTTCGCCCTGTACACAGCTTGCCTGTGTTCCCTGGAGATGTGCGTGTCGTGTGGTACGCATCGGGGTGAATATGTGGCAAGCGTGCTTGCCAGGTACCGCTATGGTTAACGTTCCGCCTCCGTAGCGCAAGTGATCACTAGCCAGCGGTGCTGTCGTTCTTCAAGGAGTGTTAGCGAACGGTCTCAGGTTCAAGCACGAAGCGGGGAATGCTGTCGATCGGCACATGGAGCCGGACCAGGGCCGGATCACTCCGAATCCACGCCGCTTGGTCATCGGGCAGCCGGACCAGGTAGCGACCGGCAGCCTCCAGCCGACCAATGACCCGGACGGGCTCATCCGAGTGGAGCTGGCGCACGATTGGATAGTCGGTTCCCGGCCC
>DASWTQ010000408.1:0-2692 GCA_036402055.1 Herpetosiphonaceae bacterium | reverse complement strand
TGCGTCGTGAGCGTGATCGTCGCAGTGCGCGGCTGGACATCTCGGTAGGTCTCGTAGGTCAAGCCGGCGGAGTCCTGGACCTGGAGATAGATTCGATACCAGACATTGGTGGCGGTCTCGCCCAGGGTCGGGATCGTGATCGCGCCGTTTTTCGCGCCGCTGGTCGTCGGCATGAACGGATGCACATGATCGGCGTGGTGGAAATCGACGCGCCAGGTAAACGCGCTGGCCGGCAGCGATCCGTCCTCGGCATCAGTCGCCGTGCCGCTGTAGGTCAGGGTTTCTCCCGCAGAGTAGCGCGCTCCGCTGCTCGGCGTGTCGATCGTCGCGCTCGGGCGCTGATTGGTGGTCACGGTGAGCGTGGCGGCATTGCTGGTGACGTTGCCAAACGCGTTCGAGACTTTGCAGCGGAACTGCGCTCCGTTATCGCCTGAGCCGGCTGACGGCAGCGTATAGCTGGCGGTGGTCGCGCCGGGAATGTTGATGCCGTTGCGCTGCCACTGGTAGCTGAGCGGCTGGCTACCCGAGGCGCCGACGCTGAACGTCGCCGGCTCGCCCGCCGCGACGGTGATGTTGGCGGGGTGCTGCGTGATGCTGGGGGCCTGATTCGCGCGGTACTGCACTTTGTAGATCGCGCCGTTGCTCTGGCGATCCAGGCCCGCCGAGAGATAGTACAGGCTGCCGTCTGGGCTGACCGCCAGCCCGATCGGTGTGGTGATGCCGGTCGCAAAGGGCGCGACCGCCTTGCTGCTCGGATCGAAGCGCCTGATCCAGCCGTTGCAATAGTCGGCGAAGAAATACTTGCCGGTGTACTCGCCTGGAAACTGCGTGGTCGTCGGGTTGTAGAACGCGCCGCCAGTGATCGCGCAGCCCTGCTCGTTGCCCGCGCCGTGATGATACGCGTACAGCGGGCTGGTGAAGCGCGGATCGGTCGTCGCGCCCTCGGTGGTCGGCCAGCCATAGTTGGCGCCGGCCGCGCCCTGGTTGATCTCTTCCCAGGTGTTATTTCCCACGTCGTTGATGAACATGCGGCCAGTTCCCGGCTGGATCGAAAAGGTGAAGGGATTGCGCAGGCCCAGCGCCCAGATCGCCCGGTTTGCGCCGCTGGCCGACCCGTAAAACGGATTGTCGCTCGGGATCGAGCCGTCGGGATTGAGGCGCAGCATTTTGCCGAAATGATTGGTCATCAGCTGGGCATTGTCGCGCGGATAGTTGTTGTCGCCAACGGCGACGTAGAGCTTGCCGTCCGGGCCGAAATTGAGCGCGCCGCCGTTGTGCGTGTTGACGGTCGGATACAGATCGCTCAGCTCAAAGATCGGGGTTGCGCTGCCGGGCACCGCGACATCGCCGTTGGCCGTCAGGCGCACGATGCGGTTGTGCGGCGCCGGCGTTGTAGTCGTGTAGTAAACGTACACATAGTGATTGCTGTTGAAGTTGGGATCGAATGCGATCCCCAGCAGGCCACGCTCCTCGATCCAGTCGACGGTCAGCGTGGCGAAGGGCGTCGTCAGCAGCACATCGTTTTTGATCACGCGAATCGCGCCGCCCTGCAAGCAGACAAAGACCCGGCCGTCCGGCGCGACCGCCAGAGCCGTCGGATTCGGCAGCTGATTGGCGATTCGTGCCTCGACAAAGCCGTTGGGCAGCGTCGCGGCTCTGGCAAAGCGCGGCGGAATGCTCAAACCGGCGAACACCAGCGCCAGCAGCATCAGCCACACGATGCTGCTGTGCTGCCGGCGATCTCCTCTGCGATCGGAGGGCGCAAACTTAAGCAGCTTCACTCTGATCCTCTCCTTCCTTGAGCCAGAACAGAATCGCTGAAGAAATGCTTTAGGTTGGGCATGCGACACAGCGGCACGGGGCAGATCGCAGGGGTGCGTTGCGCCTCGGTGTGATCAAACAAACATTCGGGCAAGCGCAAAGGATACGCTTCCGAGCGCAACGCATCGCAAGACGATACGAGGCTCACAGCACGATACAGAAGCAACAGGGAGTTTATGCGAATCCGGCTTTAGCGCAGCAGCGCCGCCGTCGCGATACCGGCCAGTCCCAGGCTGAGCACGCCGCCCAGCACGAGGATCACGACCAGCCGCGCGGCGCTCCGGCTGCGCTGCGGCCCTCGCAGTCCAACCGCGTCGAGCAAGCGCCACAGCCGCCGCCCGATCAGCGCCGCGCCCGCCAGCAGCAGCAGCCAGCACGCGCCCACCGCGATCCGCCACGGGCCGGGACTCAGATTCAGCGCCAGCGCCGCCGCGATCACCGCGCCCAGCCACAGATACGCCGGCACCCAGAGCTGGCTGGCGCGTACCAGGCTATCGAACAGGTCGCCGCGATCGGTGGCGCGCAGCCGGCTCAGCTGCCAGCCGGTGAGCAACCAGACCACGCCCAGCGCCAGACCATGCAGCAGCGCCGCGGCCAGCGCCACGCCGAGCGAGCCGCCCCAGCCCAGCCCGCCCTCAGCGCCGCGCATCAGCCGCAGCGTCTCGGGCCGGAGCCAGCCCAGCAGCCGGAATAATCCCAGCCACACGCCGGCCGCAGCCGGAGGCAGCGCGGACTCAAGCAGTAAGCCGCTGCTGTAGCTGCTGACCTGCGGCGGGTGCAGCCGCACCGGCTCGACGATCGTGACGGGCTCGTGAGCGGGCTCGTGAGCGGGCTCGGGCTCGATCGGCTCGGGGGTGGCAATTGCAAGGCC
>DASWTQ010000407.1:0-12172 GCA_036402055.1 Herpetosiphonaceae bacterium | reverse complement strand
AGCGCCCGATCCCTGCTGAAGGAGACGGCCGCTCATCTGATGGCAGCTGATCGCGAGATGCTCGATACGCTGCTCGTGCGGACGCGCGCATGGCTCGGTGACGCCTTTGATCAAGCCTGGGCAGAGGGGTATGCGATCCAGGGCAAGGCGGCGGCGCTGGCAATGGTGTCATGTGTGGTCGCCGCGTCCGAGCGATCGTCTGCGCCGGAGCTGACCGCATCCGTACCTGCCCGCATCCACGCCGATACCCTGACCGCCCGTGAGCGCGAGGTGGCCGCCCTGGTTGCCCGGGGCTACTCCAATCGCGAGATTGCACAGGCGTTGACCGTCACAGTTAAGACCGTTGAGGCTCACCTGACGCGAATCCTGGCCAAGCTCGGCGTAGCATCTCGGGTTCAGGTCGCCATCTGCGCACCTCATCGCCACCATTCCGAACGCTCCCAGACACGAGATCCGTAGCCGAGCGTATCATCCAGGCGCGTTAAGCGGGTACGACGGCATCGTACCCGCTTTTTGGTGTCCTGCGCCAATGTAGGGCTGCACTATAGGGTTTCCCCTGACGACAGCGGGTTTCCTTCCCGCTACACTCTGTTCACAGCAGCACAATCCGGTGCTCTGTATAGATATTTAGAGGAGGAACTCGCTATGCCGGTTGTTTCTGACTTTGTCGTGATTCGGGGTGACAATAATCTCCAGATTGGCGATGATCAACTGGGGCACACCCTGGCCTTCAACACGGAAGGGCGCCATACGAATGGTGAAGCATACCTGGTGCTCATGGTCAGAGCGTTGACACAAGCCGTTACCAACGCTGAGGTGACGCTCAATGGTGAACGGATCGGGCAGATCTTCCACCATAACGAGGCTCCGCTTGGTCACTGGTTCACCCAGATCATCAATATCGGCGCGGGCCGGCTCAACGATGGCGACAATAACCTGCGGCTGGGAGTCGTTCCCAATGCGCAGGACGGCGGTGGCAACTTCGACGACTACCTGGTCCGCAACATTGTTTGCCACTTCAAGCGGAATGTGTAGTGCTTCGTCAGTGCCCTGCTTATGAGCCGGAGCGAACGTGGCCGAGGAGCAAGCAGGTCAATCTGATCGGCTCCTTGGCCGCGCTGCTTGTGTGCATGGTTGCAGATGCGAAGAATAGCGCTGTCGAGAACCAGCGTAGGATCAGCCCTTGAGCGATCCGGCCATCAAGCCGCGCAAAAAGTAGCGGCCCAGGAAAATATAAACGACCAGTGTCGGCAGCGCCACCAGCAGTGCGCCGGCCATCTGCACATTCCATTGCGTAAACTGGCTGCCCGAAAGATTTTGCAGCGCCACGGTCACCGGCCGCGTCTGCGGATTGTTGGTCACGATCAGGCCAAACAAAAACTCGTTCCAGATCGAGGTGAACTGCCAGATCGCGACGACCACAAAGCCGGGAACCGACAGCGGAAAGATGATGTAGCGGTAAATGCCGAAGAAGTCCGCGCCGTCGATATTGCCCGCCTCCACCAGCTCGTTCGGCACGCCCGCGTAGTAGTTGCGGAAGATCAGCGTGGTGATCGGAATGCCGTAGACCACGTGCACGAGCACCAGGCCGCTGATCGAGCCGTACAGCCCGATGTTGCTCAAAACCTGTACCAGCGGAATCAGCACACTCTGATACGGAATAAACATGCCGAACAGGATCGCGGTGAAGATCGTGTCGGAGCCGGGAAACTTCCACTTCGACAGCACGTAGCCGTTCAGCGAGCCGAGCAGACACGAGATCACGGTCGCCGGCACGACTAGCCGAATGCTGTTCCAGAAGCTGCTCTTCAGCCCGATCACGCCTTCGCCGCCGTTCCAGGCCCGATTGAAGCTTTCGAGGCTGAAGCTGGTAGGCCAGTCCCACATGCGGCTCAGACTGACCTGATCGAAGCTTTTCAGGCTGGTGATCAGCAGCAAATACACGGGCAGCAGGTAGAACACGGCCAGCACGATCATGATCGTGTAGAGCCACCAGCGCGGGCGGCGGCGAGGACGAGAAACGGCGACGGCGCTCATGATTCCACCTCCTCGCTGCGCGCGTTATTGATCAGATACGGCACGATCAGCAGCGCGACCAGCACCAGCATAACGATCGCTGCGGCCGCTCCCTGCGCGCGCTTATCGGCGTTAAAGGTGATGTCGTACACAAACAGGCCGGGCACATCCGTGGCATTGCCGGGACCGCCGCCGGTCATCGTCAGCACCAGATCAAAGATTTTCAGCGATATATGGCCCAGAATGATCACCGCGCTCAGCGTGATCGGCTTGAGCAGCGGCAGCGTGATGCGGCGAAACACCTGCAACTCGCTGGCACCGTCTACGCGCGCCGCCTCGCGCAGCTCGTCGGGGATGCTGCGCAATCCGGCGAGATACATCGCCATTGTAAAGCCCGACATCTGCCAGGTTGCGGCCACCACGACCGGAATGATCGCCAGTGGAATGCCGAGCCGCGTTTTGATCCCGCCGAGTCGCACACCGGGAATAATCCGCGTATCGGTGATCCACGCGCTCTGCAAGCTGTCGAGGCCGATGTTCCGCAGCAGCAGATTCAGGCCGGTTGAATCTTGCGGAAAGTTGCCGGGCGTGAAAATCCACGACCACGCCACGCCGGTGACGATAAACGAGATCGCCATCGGGAACAGATAGATCGAGCGGAAGATGAACTCGCCTTTAATGCGCGCATCCACCAGCAGCGCCAGCGTCAGGCCCAGCACGAGGCAGCCGATCAAAAAGAACGTGGTGAAAACAATGGTATTGCGAATATCGGTCTGGAAGCGCAGGCTGTTAAAGATCGTGCCGTAGTTTTGCAATCCAACCAGCGTGTAGTCCGGCGTCAGCGTGTTCCAGTTGGTGAGCGAGATATAGCCGGTCCAGCCGATAAAGCCATACACAAACACCGCGATCGCGATCACCGAGGGCGCGATCATCAGCATGCCGATCAGGCGATCACGGGTGATCCGGCGGCGTTTTCGTGCAGTTCGTGGCGCAGCGATCTTCTGCGCGTTGACCTGTTGCATACGCGCTCCAATTTAAGGTACGTGGCCGGCAGCCCTGCTAACGTGGTGCGTCTTCGCCCGCTGCCGGCCCTGATCTTCCGACGATGCGGTTTATCGCGTCAAGTCGGCCACGGCTTCGGTCAGAGTCGCCAGCACGCCTTCGGTGTCGGTCGGATCACTGGAGAAGACTTCCAGCGACTCGTGGAACGCCTGCTGATACGCGTTGGTCGTGGCCGCGCCGTGCGCCGCGCTGGGCGCGAGCTTGTTGCTGGCAAACGCATCGATCGACGATTGGAGATACTCGTCGTACAGGCTCTTGTCGGCATCCGTGCGCGCCGGGATCGATCCTTTCTTGGGGTTGAACGCATCCTGGCCCGCCTTGGAACCGGCTACCGTCAGCCACGCCAGCCCGTTGTCGCGATTCGGCGCGCCCTTGGCCAGACCGAAGCTGTCGCTCAGCCACATAAAGGTGCCGTCCGTGCCCGGCGACGGCGCGTAGCCGAAGTCAACATTCGGCTTGGCGTTCTGGGTCAGGAAATAGCCCTCGGCCCAGTCGCCCATGATCGTCATGCCGGCCTTGCCTTCCAGCACCAGCTGCGCCGCCTCGCTCCACGAGCGCGCCGAGCGATCTTCATTGGCGTAGCTCAGCATACGTGCCATCGTATCGATCGCGGTCGCGACGCGCTCGTCGGCCCACGCGGTAGGATCGCCGGTCCACAGGTTTGTGTAGTCTTCCGGCCCGAACGTGGCCAGCAGCACGCTCTCAAACAAATGCGACGCCTCGAAGCCGTCCTTGCCGCCGACGGCCAGCGGCGTGATGCCCTTGGCTTTCAGCGCCTCGGCGGCGGTGAAGAACTCGTCGAGCGTCTTCGGCGGCTGCAGGTTGTTGTCCTGGAATACTTTGGGGTTGTACCACAGCATGTTGGATCGGTGAATGTTGACCGGAACCGTATAGATCTCGCCTTCGATCGTGATCTGATCCAGCAGCAGCTTGGGCATCACCTGGTCGAAGCCCTGATCCTTGAAGAACTGGGTCAGCGGCTCAAGCTGGCCGGCCTGCACATACGAGAGCGTTTCGCGTCCCGCGTGCAGCTGCCACGTATCTGGCGGCTGCCCACCTGCGAGCCGCGTTTGCAACACTGCCTTGGCGTTCGTGCCGGCACCACCGGCTACTGTCGCGTTCACGATCTCGATGCCCGGATGCTGCTGCTTGTAGATCTCGAACATCGCGTTGAGTCCATCGGCCTCGCCGCCGTTGGTCCACCAGCTAAAGATTTCGAGCTTGCCGCCAGTAGCTGCAGCTGAAGCGCTAGCTTCTGGAGACGCGCTGGCCGCTGCTGAGGCGCTGGCTTCTGGAGATGCGCTGGCCGCCGGGCTTTCCGGCGCGGCGCTGGCGGCGGCTGACGGGCTGGCGGCGGCTGACGGGCTGGCCGTTGTACCGCCGGTGTCTGCCGGCGCGCCACAGGCTGCCAGGATCAAGGCAACCAGCGTCAACAACGTCGAAATGAGGGTCCACTTCTGCGTGCGGAACATACGTTTGTGCTCCTTGTGTTCGATCAACCATCGACCGGACGATTCACCCGTACCTGTAGCGTTCAGCGAGTCACCTCCTTTCGCGCAACGATGGCGCTGCACCGAAACAAAACGCTGCGGCAGAAAGCACAGCCCGCGTGCAGACGCCGATTATTTGAGATCAACCCCTGGCGCAAACAATCGCCGCAGCACCAGCGCCGCCGCGCCGATCGCGCCGGCATCCTGGCCCAGCGTCCCCGGCACGATGCGCATATGTCGCGCCAATCCCGCCATCGCCCGCCGCTGCACCACATCCGCGATCGAATCGAGGATCAGCGGCCCGGCGCGCATGGTTGTGCCGCCGAGAATAATCAGCTCCGGGTTGAACAAGTTAACAACGTTTGCCACGCCCAGACCAAGGAACTGACCCGTTTCGATCAGAATATGTTGTGCCAGGACATGCCCGGCCAGCGCCGCGTCGACCACGTCGTCCGTGCGCAGCATGTCGATGGGACGGCCGGCCAGCTCGGTTTCGCCGGCTTGCCGCAGCGTCTGGATCGCGCGCTGCCGGATCGCCTCACGCCCGACCAGCGCTTCCAGGCAGCCGCTCTGACCGCAGCCGCAGCGCGGCCCATCGCGCTCGATCACCACATGCCCGATCTCGCCGGCGCCGCCATCCGCGCCGCGATACAGCTCGCCATTGATGATCGCCGCGCCGCCAACACCGCGATGCACGATCAGATAAAACAGGTTGCGCACGCCACGACCCGCGCCGTACAAAAACTCGCCGAGCGCCGCCGCCTTCGCATCGTTCTCGACGATCACCGGAACCTTCAGCTCGGCGCCCAGCCAGTCGCCAAGGCGAAGCTCGCCCCAGTGCGGAAAGCTAGGCGGGCTGAAGCTCAGCGCGGTCGAGTCCAGGATCGGCGCGGGTACGGCGAGGCCAACGCCCAGCACACCACCGAAGCCACGCGTTGCATCGCGGAGAATGCCGTGCAGCACCGCGCCAAGCTGCCGCTGAAGCGCCGCCGGCCCGCGCTCCATCTCCGATGGAACTTCCGTGCTGTGGTGCACAACTGCATGGAGATCCGTGACTACCGCGCGGATTGTGCGCGTGCCGACATCCAATCCTACGGCGCAGAACGCCTCCGGCACAACTTCAAGCAGCACCGGTCGCCGGCCACCTGAGGACGGCCCAACGCCGATCTCACGCACCAGCCCTTGCTCAATCAACGCACCGACGATGCCCATCACGGCGGGCATACTCAGGCGTCCCAGCCGCGCGATCTGCGCACGTGAGATCGGCCCTTGAGTACGTACCAGATCCAGCACCAGCGCCTGGTTGTGGCGGCGAATATCGCTGGCGGCTTTGCCTGCTCGATGGGAAAGCATCTTCTCACCCGAAAGTCGACTTAGTAATTAACCTTTAGAAAGTTAGTGGAATATGTAGCATAGAGTGTTGTGCAGTGTCAAGCGGAAATAATGAGTCAGCGCTCGGCTATCTGGCTCCTGACGAAGGGTTCCGGCAACCTTGCAACGGACTAGAACCCTGGACTTACACTGTCCGGGCATTCTCCCGCTTGCGATGATCCCTGTAGAAGCTTTTAAGCATGATATTTCATGGCGTCGCAGCTCTGTCTGACGGCCTGGGTAGCCAGTTCTTTGCTCCTCACCGGCAGTTACGCAGACGATGGGAAGGCAGCTTTTGGGCTGCTGATTCCTGCCGAGATCGCTTAAAACTGCAACGGCCTACTTGACACATACTGTATAATCAAAAAGAGTAAACACTATAATTTCTTGATGTTTTAATTCAGGATACTACAATCCTGTCATACTACTTTTGGATAGGTCTTATCGGATTATAGTCTTTACGGACCTCTATTTGCATCACAATGTCGTTGATGATAAAGTGGTTCCGCGAAACAACCAGGCATAACGTTTAGATCTGCGGTTCCTTCCTGATAGCCGCGTGCGTACTTTTAGTGCTCAACAACCAGATACATTGCCGGTCTCGCCAATTCTTAGCCGCAATGTGTCGCAGCATGGTTGTGGCTGGCATAACGATGTGTACGCCTGAGCACACCAACAACCAGTAGCTCTGTATCGGTGGGCTGAGCATGGGCGAGACCCGTGCTGCTGCACTGAGCACGAGGCATGATTCAACTGTCGTCTCTACCGGGCTAACTGCTCTGCTCAATGGCGAGCCTTCATCCTGGCGAGCCATCCCAAAAACGTGCACATTTTCTGCGCGTAACTTTGTGGCGTGTGTACAGATAGTCTGTAGTATTAACGAAGGGTTATGGCATGGAAATCGCTCCAGCGCTTCTGGAATACTGGCTGCGCGACCGCTACTTTACGACAGAGCTTGATATTAGCAGTAGTGGGGTCGAGAATTTTTCCTTCGCAGAGCTGCGTGATCTGGTAGGTATAACCCATGATGATCTGGATCAGATCGTCTTCCGTGATAGTCGCTCATATGGTGGGCCGGAGTTACGTGCTGCCATCGCGCAGCGGTGGGGCAATGGCGACCCTGAGCACGTCATGGCGACGCATGGATCGAGCGAGGCGCTGTTCCTGATTATGCAAGCGCTCCTCCGTCCAGGCGACGAGGTGATCGTGCTTGATCCGGTCTACCATGCGCTGTATGCGGTTGCCGAGGCGATTGGCTGCCGGCTAAAGATCTGGCGGCTGCGCTTTGAAGATCAGTTCGTGCCCGATACTACCGAGCTACGACGCCTGCTCAGCCCGCAAACCCGCATGGTGGTCGTCAATTTTCCCCATAACCCGACCGGCGCCTCGGTGACACTGGCGCAGCAGGCCGAGATTATCGAGGCGGTCAGCGAGGTGGGAGCCTATCTTATCTGGGATGGCGCCTTCACCGAGATTACCTATGATGCGCCACCGCTTCCAGATCCCACGCTGGCCTACCATCGTGCGATCTCGGTAGGCACGCTTTCTAAAGCCTATGGGCTGCCCGGCTTGCGAGTGGGCTGGTGTATTGCCGCGCCTGAGGTGTTAGACCGCTGCATCCAGCTGCGTGATTATATGACTCTGCACCTTTCGCCAATGGTCGAGCTGATCGCTCAACGAGCGATCGAACATGCCGATCGGCTGCTCAAGCCGCACCTGGACCAGGCGCGTACCAACCTGGCCCTGCTTGAGGAGTGGGTCGCTCAGCACCCTGCCGAGGTTGAGTATGTGCGGCCAAAAGGTGGTGTGAGTGCCTTCTTGCGCCTGCCTGCGGTCGCTGATACCGAGGCATTTTGTGACGATCTCGCCAGCACGCAGCGGGTGCTACTGGTGCCAGGAAATTGCTTTAATCATCCCGAGTTTGTGCGCATCGGCTTCGGTGGGCCGACTGCCGAGCTGCGGGAAGGGCTCGCGCGTATATCGGAGGCGCTGCGTGTGTTTGGGCAGCAGGCGCACAGTCAAATGGCCGCCGAGCAGGTATGCGGTACGGTGAAAGGAGCCGTATCAGTAGATAGTCATAGTACGTAAAACGCCTTGGTCTTCTGCCAAGCGTGTGATCAGATACTCCCCCCATACCCCTATTGCGCCATCTGGTGTATGGCGAGATTGCGTTGCATAAAGCTAAAATCGTTGCACACTAACCAACCTATTCCTACTGGCCGTCCGTAACCTGCACGCTCCCCAAGTGCTGTTGCGGGGCCTCACGAGGGATGGATTATTCCGTATCCATCTCAGATTTGCCACTGGCAAATGCTGCCCATCCTTTTGATTCTGATGGGCCTGTTGCGGAGTTGCATTGAAGCTCTCTGTGAGGAAGACGAGTGGGATTCAGGATCTTCCTGAAGTGTAGGTCTGTTCAAACTTGGTAAGTATTTGTTCTGGGTGTGCGAGTAATTGCGACTCGCGCGGGCTCGGCTGTGGCGACTTTTTCTCAGTGAAAACGTGATCGATCGCAAGGGCGGCGAGAAACGTGTGCTCGTTGTGGATGCCAAACACGCTGCTGTCACAAGGGTCCAAGGAGATGGCATGTTGGCTGGGTCAAGGATCGGGAAGGGATGACAGCATGTTGTTGCTCCAGGGTATCAAGCTAAGACGCCAGGGCACTGGCGAGCAAGCATTGATGGCTTGTGCATTTTTGTATGTATTAACCCAACACTCCCCGACGGAGCAGGTTGCGATCGTCGCGACGGCCTCAATCAGGTCGCGATCGCAGCTCCAGGCACAAGCTCGCTGCCGCACGTGTTCCGGCAGCGTCTGCACGGTTTTGCGCAAACCGCAATGGGAATGCTCCCAGCAGCCAAGGAGCATGCGCCACAGCATCCGATCCCACAGCTCACCAATCAGTCCCTGGCTTTGTCACAGTTTGAAGCGCACTTCGATCCGCCAGTGTGATCGTCCGAGAACCGGGGCCGCGTGCAACGATGCAAGCGCCACCGGAGCATTCATGATCGACACTTCCCAGCCTGGAAGCGCTAAACCTGGCGAGTGCCTCTGCTTGTGCTGCGATACCCGCGACCAGCCTGCGATCGGAGCCGAATTGCCCGAAACCAACAACTGTTAAGGAGGAATCTATGCATCGGCTTGAGTTGTCAGATAGCGAGATAGGGGCGATCGAGAGCCTCCTGAGCGAGATTGCCAAGCAGTATCACACGGTCGAAGATACGGATTTTTTGCATAAGGCGAGCCTGTATGCTCATGAGCTGCCGCAGCGTGTGCGCGGATTCTTGAACGATTTTAAGCTGCTAGAGCCGTCAGGAGTTTGTGTGATTGCCGGGTATCCGGTCGACGACGAGAAGATCGGTCGCACGCCTGAGCACTGGAAAGTGAAGCAAGCTGTCTCGCCAACGCTGGATCTGGAATTCTTGCTGGTGTTGTACGGCTCATTGCTCGGCGATGTTTTCGGCTGGTCGACGCAGCAGGATGGCTTTTTGGTGCACGACCTCATGCCGATCAAAGGTCACGAGCAGGAGCAGCTGGGCAGCGGAAGCGAGCAAAAGCTGTGGTGGCATACCGAGGATGCCTTCCACCTGTACAAGGGCGATTACGTTGGGCTGATGTGCCTCCGAAATCCCGATGAGGTGGCTACCACGGTCGCGTCGATCGATGATCTCCAGATCAGCGCGCATCATGCCAGGACGCTCTTCGAGCCGAACTTTACCATCCGGCCTGACGAGTCGCACTTACTCAAGAACAAGCACAGTGGATTAAATCAGACCAACGATGCGGGCGAGCTGCTGGCCGCCGCTTACGAGCAGATACACCAGATGAACAGCAATCCTCGGAAACAGGCTGTGCTTTTTGGCGATCCGCAATCGCCGTATATGTGCCTGGACCCGTACTTTATGGATCTCGATCAGCTCGACGCGGAGTCGCGCCAGGCGTTTCAGGCATTGAGCGACGCCATAGAAGCCAACCTGAAAGGGCTGGTCTTGTATCCGGGCGATACCTGCTTTATCGACAACTTTCGAGCGGTGCATGGCCGCAATCCGTTTAAAGCGCGCTTTGACGGTAATGACCGCTGGCTGAAGCGCATCAATGTGACCAGGGATTTGCGGAAGTCGCGCAGTGCTCGCCCTTCAGCCGACTCCCGAATTCTGTATTAAATGTACCCGTAGCGGCTGCCGGGAAGGAACGACTACGCCTGCTGTTCCACGCTGTGTTCGTGGCTGCTGGCGCGGTGTGGGAATTTCACGGCCCAAGAGTTCGGCAGTAGTCCAGCCATCGGCGCTGATCGCAGAAACCGATCGGCGACCGCCGCGCCTGTGCTTGGTGCGATCCGATGTAGCTATTGCGCTAGGTGCCTGAGGCAACGGTTATAGATTCGGGGTTATCGCTCATGAGTAAAAAGCGCAATGTGATCGAAGCCATCTATCCTCTCTCTCCGATGCAGCAGGGGATGCTCTTTCATACACTGTACGATGTGGGGTCGGGCGTGTATGTCGGCCAGATGACCTTCACGATCCACGGCCCGCTCGATGTGCCGGCGTTTCAGCGCGCCTGGCAGCAGGTGATCGAGCGACATCCGGTTCTCCGCACGACGTTTCTGTGGGAGTACCACGATGAGCCGTTTCAAGCCGTGTATCGACAGGTACGGCTGCCCTGGCAGGCCGAGGATTGGTGCGATCTGGCGCGTGCTGAGCAGGACGCGCGGCTAGCGGCGTTTCTCGACGACGATCGGCGCCGGAGCTTTGACCTGGCTCAGGTGCCTTTGATGCGCCTGGCGCTCTTTCAGATGGCCCAGGATACGCATCATCTCGTGTGGAGTAGACATCACTTGCTGCTCGACGGCTGGTCGGTGCCGCTGGTCCTCAACGAGGTCTTTGCTTACTACGACGCGTTTGCGAACGGCCAGGATCTGTACCTGGCGCATCCACGTCCATACCGCGACTACATCGCCTGGCTCCAGCAGCAGGATCTGGCGCAGGCGGAGGCGTTCTGGCGCCAGCTGCTCCACGGCTTCACCGCCCCAACGCCTTTAGGCGTCGATCGCCCGCTTGAGCCGGATGCCGGCACGAGCAGCTATGCCGATCAGGATATTCACATTGCCGAGCCAATCACGGCGGCGCTACAGGCGCTGGCGCGGCAGCACGGGCTGACGCTCAATACGATCGTGCAGGGCGCGTGGGCGCTGCTGCTCAGCCGCTACAGCGGCGAGGCCGATGTGGTGTTTGGCGCGACCGTGGCGGGACGTCCTGCGGATCTACCGGGTGTCGAGCAGATGATCGGCCTGTTCATCAATACTTTGCCCGTGCGGACGCAGGTGTCGCGGGATGCGATTCTGCTGCCGTGGCTCCAGCAGCTCCAGGGGCAGCAGGCCGAGCTGCGCCAGTACGAGCACAGCCCGCTGGTCCAGATCCAGGGCTGGAGCGAAGTTCCGCGCGGCCAGCCGCTCTTCGAGAGTCTGGTCGTCTTTGAGAACTACCCCATGAACCCGGTGGTTCCCAGCGAAGATGGCCGCCCTGGTCTGACTGTGAGCGTGCACAGCGAGGAACAGGCGAACTATCCGCTGGCACTGATCGCCGGGCTAAGCTCGACCCTGGATCTACGGCTCGCCTACGATCGCCGGCGCTTCGACGAGGCGACGATCGGGCGAATGCTGGGGCATCTCCATACGCTGCTGCGATCGCTGGCCGAGCAACCGACGCAGCGCCTGGGCGCGCTGCCATTACTGACGATCGAGGAGCGCGCGCGCTTGCTGGACGACTGGCCGGTCACGCCCGCGCCTGCGCCGCCGCGCGTCTGCTTCCACGAGCTGGTCGCTGCCCAGGCCGCGCGCACGCCCGACGCCGTCGCCGTGGTCTACGACACGCAGCAACTGACCTATCGCGAGCTGGACCAGCGCGCCACGCAGCTGGCCTACGCCCTGCGCGCACGGGGCGTCGGGCTGGAGGTGCCGGTCGCGCTGCTGCTCGAACGGTCGCCGGATCAGATTGTCGTGCTGCTGGCCATTCTCAAGGCCGGCGGGGCGTATCTGCCGCTCGACCCGGCCCTGCCCGCCGCGCGGCTCCAGTTCGTGCTCGCCGATGCCCAGGTGCCGCTCGTGCTCACGCAGTCTGCGCTCCTGCCGACGCTGCCGCCGCACACGGCTGAGGTGCTGTGTCTCGATGCCGCGTGGCCGCAGATCGCGCAGGCGCCTTCGGTACCGCTGCCCACGGTTGGCCCAGAGCACCTGG
>DASWTQ010000406.1:0-10351 GCA_036402055.1 Herpetosiphonaceae bacterium | reverse complement strand
GAGGTCGAAGCCGGCCGAGGTTCGGGGAAGGGGGGAGTCGCCGCAGCGACGTGAGTGAGGGCCAAGACAAACCAACGGAGAAGCAAACCATGGCATTGGATCAGCCTTTTCCTGATCTCGAAGAATTGCTGGCCACGATCGGCGCGGCCGGCCAGAGGCTGGGCGGCATCAATGCCAACGAGGGCGCGGCCGGCAATATCTCGATCGTGATCGGCTGGCCGCTTGAGGTGCACCAATAGCCACAGGTTTGGTAAACCACTAAAATCAACACTGTTGCACAAAAAGCAAGCATAAACGATGCAAAACTGACACCTTCACCCCGTTTAAGAGAGGTTATGTGCGTCAATTTGTTGAGCTAAAAATGTTGAACATGCAAAATATCTAGGTAGTCGTTATACTATCTTGTACGCGTTAAATTTTGAATTACACCCCTAAAGTCATTTGCTAGTCCCTGGACCGCGTGTGAGTTTACTATCAGTGCAGCAATTAGCTCTATAATAATCCAGCTTGTAAAATTGAACCAACGCTCAGCTATAACTAGATTCGGAATAAGTAATAAAATACAACTCCCAATACCAAAAGCAAACCCTATTGCATAAGTCAATATAACTGTTCTATCTGCCTTATATCTACTAAAAATATAAAGTAAGATCAGTGTCAAAAGAAAACTATATGCCTCATAGTCGAGGAAGTACCAAAAAAATATTGTAAACTCTCTATCGTTAGATATGATGAAGAAAAAAAAGCAAACTACGATGCCTACAAAAATAGCAAAAGGAAATATTGTAGCAACTCGGCTTGGAATCCATTTCTCCAGACTTTGTGCTAAAGGTTGACTTATTACAGCTTGCTGTTGATTCTGAGATTTCACAAGTACAATATTTATTAGAAAAGCTAAAACAAAGAGAATAATGGTACTAAGCAGAATGAACCCTGATGTAACATTAAGAATCTCAGCTACTTTATTCCCAAAAACACCAAGCGCGAATACAAGCATTGCTTCTAGTAGCAACAGTAGGTATGTACCTGGTCCACGCATATGTAGGCCCTTTTACATTAAACCATATTATTTGTGAGTGGCAGCTAATTTTCCATGATATGTGTATAGCTTGTCAAATCAATTGGAGGTTTCTCTTGCGCTTTATAAACCAGCCTAAAAGTACAAAATTCGCAGCCCAACAGATCGAGTACGCCGAGACCGCCGCGCTCTACGAGTACATGAACCTGGTCAACGGCAATCGCGCCGATGGCTTGACGGAGGATGAGCTGCGTGAGGTGGTGCAGGCATTCAACGTGCCGACCACACTGGTATAACCGCTATGAGCCAGACAACCAACTTTCTCGCGATCGATATTGGCGCGTCCAGCGGGCGGGTGATGCTCGGGCGCTGGAACGGCCGGCGCTTCGATCTCCGGGAGCTGCATCGCTTCCCAAACATTCCGCTGGAAGAGCGCGACAGCCTGCATTGGAATGTCCAGCAGCTCTGGCACGAGATCAAGGCCGGCATTCGTGCCTACGCGACACAGCATGACGAGCCGCTGGCCGGGATCGGCATCGATACCTGGGCCGTGGACTACGGGCTGCTGGACGCGGCCGGAAACCTGCTGGGCAATCCCTACCACTACCGCGACCGGCGCACCGTGGGCGTGCCGCAGCAAGTCGATCGACGGATTCCGCCTCAGCGGCTGTACGAGCAGACCGGCATGCAGCGGCTGCCGTTCAACACGCTCTACCAGCTTTTCAGCATGCAGCAGCACCGCGATCCGCAGCTTGCCGCCGTCGACACGCTCCTGCTGATGCCGGACCTGTTCCACTACTGGCTGACCGGCCGCAAAGTCGCCGAGTACACCAACGCCACGACGACCGAGTTCTTCGACGCGCGGCAGCGCCGCTGGGCGACCGAGCTGCTTGAAGAGCTGGATCTGCCCACTCGCATCCTGCCGCCGATCGTGGAGCCGGGCACTGTGCTTGGCGATCTGCTGCCGGAGGTGTGCGCCGAGGTCGGGCTTCAGCGCGCGGTCCAGGTGATCGCCAGCGCCAGCCACGACACCGCCAGCGCCGTCGCGGCTATCCCCGATCTCGACGAGCGCAGCGCGTATATCAGCAGCGGCACCTGGAGCCTGGTCGGCATCGAGACGCCCGCGCCGATCCTGACCGAGGAGGCGCGGCTGCTCAGCTTCACCAACGAGGGCGGCGTGGACACGACGATCCGCTTTCTCAAGAACGTCGGCGGGCTGTGGCTGCTTCAGGAGTGCCAGCGCCAGTGGCAGCGCGAGGGCCAGAGCTTCACGTGGCCGCAGCTGATCGCGCAGGCCGAGGCGGCAACACCGCTGCGCTGCCTGGTCGATCCCGACGCGCCCGACTTTTTGAATCCCGGCGACATGCCCGCCGCGATCCGCGCCTACTGTCGCCGCACCGGCCAGCCCGCGCCGACAACCGTGGGCGCGCTGGTCCGCTGCTGCCTGGAAAGCCTGGCGCTGAAATATCGCTGGGTGGTAGAGAAGCTCGAAGAGCTGAGCGGGCGCAAGCTCGACACGATCCGCATTGTCGGCGGTGGGAGCCAGAACCGGCTGCTGTGCCAGCTGACCGCCGACGCCTGTCGCCGTGTCGTTGTCGCCGGGCCGGTGGAGGCGACCGCGCTTGGCAACATTCTGGTGCAGGCCGTGGCCCTGGGCCAGATCAGCAGCATCGCCGCCGGCCGTGCCGCCGTGGCCGCCTCGGAGCAGCGCGCCAGCTTCGAGCCGCAGCCATCCGGCGATTGGGACGCCGCGATCGTCGGCTTCGATGCGCTGGTCGCGTCGGGGGTCGATCGATAAAACACAGAACCGAACGTGCAGTCAGCCCGACGCGCTACCTGTCGCGGCAAGCCGGGCTGGCTACGCCGTTCTGTGGTACACTTTAGCGCAGGTAGAAGCGCTCTACCACACAATCTAGCCTAATTAAAGGCTCCGCCGGGACGACCCGACGCAGACTATGTTGATGAAGGGGACGACCTCTTCAAAGGGGAATACATAGCATGGCGTGGGGTATTCTTTTTGTCGCCGGGCTGCTCGAAATGGTCTGGGCAGTGCTCCTAAAACAGTCCGAAGGCTTCACCCGGCCTCTCCCGACGATCGGCTTTGTCGTCAGCCTCTTTCTGAGTATGTTTCTGCTGGCACAGGCGCTCAAAACCTTGCCGGTCGGGACTGCCTACGCCGTCTGGACCGGGATCGGCGCTGCGGGCACGGCGATTGTCGGGATGCTCTGGCTCGGCGAGTCGCGGGACATTCTGAAGCTGGTCTCGCTGGTGATGCTGGTCGCGGGCATTATCGGGCTGCGAGTCACAAGCAGCCACTGATGCTGATCAGGGCGAGATATGGCCATCTCGCCCTGATTGCTTTAAAACTGTGTCGAATCCAGCTCAGCCGCCGGAGACCGCCTGCAACACATGCACCTGGTCGCCGGGCCGCAGCGGCGTGTCGAGCGACTCCAGCCAGGCGATGTTGTCGCTGTTGTAGTAGATCAGTACATGCTGGCGCAGCCGGCCCTGCTCGTCGTACAGGTGGATGCGCAGCAGCGGATATTGATCGAACAGATTTTGGAACACCTCGTCGAGCGTTGTGCCGTTGATCGTCAGGCAGCGCCGGCCGCCGACGCTGTCGCGCAGCAGGCCCGGTACGTTGACGCGAATCTCCATACGTTGCTCCTCATGCCCTGGCTTTCGCGCCCATCGATCAATCAACGATCCAGGTTTTGACGCTGGTGATGCGCGGCAGCTGTCCCGGCAGCTGCTCCCACGTCTCGCCCTCATCCGTCGAGTAGAAGATCTCGCCCATATTCGTACCGAAGTAGACGCCCGACGAGTCCAGCCGATCGGCGTCCAGGGCATCGCGCAGCACGCCCGTGAAGCGCGGCTCATCGGGCAGGCCACGTCCAGCGATGTGCCAGCTTGCGCCGCGATCCTCCGAGCGATACACGCGCAGGCAGCCATCCTTGACATAGCGCTGCTCGTCGCTCTCCAGCGGGATCAGAAACAGCTTGCCCGACGGCGTGACACACAGCGGAAAGCCAAACGTTTCGGGAGGCAGCCCCTCGTCGATCGGCGTCCACGAGTCGCCGGCATCGCCGGATTTGAAAACACCGCCGTGAAACTGCATGTACAGCGTGCTGGAGTCGTCGGGATCGAGCACCATTTTATGCACGCAGCGGCCGACGCTGGTATCGGCCATGCCGGTCGGGATCTCCGGCAGCCCGCTGTTGCAGACCTTCCAGCTCACGCCGCCGTCGTCGCTGCGGAATGCGCCAGCAGCCGAGATGGCAACCCATAGCCGCTGCGCGTTGTTGGGATCGACCAGGATCGTGTGCAGGCACAGGCCACCGCCGCCGGGAAACCACGCCGGCCGTGAAGGATGCTGCGTCAGGCCGCTTAGCTCACTCCAGGTCTCGCCGCGATCGTGGCTGACAAACAGCCCGGCATCCTGCACACCAGCGTAGAGCGTGTCCGGCTGCGTGGCGTGGCCCGGCACGATCTGCCAGATCCGCTTCAGGCTGAAGCCGCTTTCTTTGGTGTACTGCGGGCTACCCGGTAGCTCCGACCAGGTCTCGCCAAAATCGTCGCTGACGCGGACCGTGGGACCGTACACAAAATGCCCGGTCCCGGCGTAGATCCGCTGCCCGTGGCGGCTGTCACCCAGCAGGCTGTAGATCTCCCATCCGGCCAGATGCGGCCCTGTCATGTGCCAGGAGCGGCGCTGCGGATCGGAGTGAAAGAAAAAGGCGCCTTTGGTCGTACCCACCAACAGCACGATGCGGCTCGACATGGATCTGCTCCTTTCGACGATCGCTTGAAGGATGCTGAGCCGAGTATAGTACATATGTGCTGTTTGCTCAAGTGTTTTGCCGGTTTTTGCTAAGATGAGCGCACAAACGATCAACGAAGGAGAGCGAAACGTGATGCGCATCATACAGGTTGCGCCGGGAGTACATTTGCTGGGCGGCTTTCCACCCTACGCGATCAACGCCTATGTGATCGACGATGTGCTGCTCGACGCCGGGACGCGCTTTGCGTATCCGCTGCTGATCTGGCAGCTGCGTCGATTCCGTCTACGCGTCCACGCGCTCACCCACGCGCACCCTGATCACTGTGGCGCGAGTCACGCGATCTGCTCGCGATGGAACCTGCCGCTGTGGTGTCCCGGCACCGATGCCGGGGCGCTGGAGCGCGGCACAACGGAGGAGCTGCTGCCGCCCTCGCCGTCGAATCGCCTGCTGAACGCGGTGTTTGGCGGGCCGCCGCACCCGGTTACACGCATCTTGAACGAGGGCGATGCGATCGGCTCGTTTGAGGTCATTCATACGCCGGGCCACACGCCGGGGCATAGCGCGCTGTGGCGGGCAGCGGATCGCACGCTGATTCTGGGCGATGTGCTGGCGAACGCCCATCCGATCACGCAGCGCCCTGGATTACGCGAGCCCGCGCGCCGCTTCACCCTCGATCCGGCACAGAATCGCCGCTCGGCACGCAGGCTGGCGCAGCTTCAACCGCGTCTCGTCTGCTTTGGCCACGGGCCGCCCCTGCGCGATAGCACTCAATTTCAGTCCTTTGTCGAGCGGCTGCCCGACTAGGAGCGGCGCTGTTCCAGCAGCAGCAGCGCGATCAGCACGACCTCGCTGAGCTTGTTGACATAGCCAATCATGCTTCGTTCGCCGAACGCCAGCCACAGGCCGATCGTCAGCAGCGTATAGCCGATCAGCAGCCAGCGAATCTGCCGCCGGTAGGGAGCCAGCATCGGGATCGGCAGATAGAGCGCGCCCAGCAGCCCAAGATAGCCCAGGCCATTCATGATGAAAACCGGGTCGGGGAACAGCAGCGAGATATGCGTGAGCGCCGTCGCCACCGTCAGCACGATAATACCAGCGCGGATCAGTCCATCCGTCGAAGAACGCTGCGTAACCATAAGCTGCTCCTTCGCTGCAACAATTATGCAGGCACAGATTATCTAATTGATACGAAAGGACCTACCCAAATGCATCGCCGTGATTCTAAAACAGATAAAGCAATCAAAAGATCGGTGATCGAGAGAATCAATCAGGTTCTATGATGCGTAAGGCTAAGTGCAGATTGTCTATGTGAGCAGACAGCAGATCGCTGCTTGAGATGAAGATTGACGATAGTGTGTACTATACAGCATACATGTCGCGCATTGGAGATACCAGCATGCAACAGCCCATAGCGACACATCAGCCACACCTCGACCCGCGCGCCGAACAGCTGGCTCTGCTGAGCCGCGTCAACACCGACGATCTGCTCGGCGGGCTGGGACTCGACGGCGTTCGGCGCGGGCGACGACTCCTGGAGTGGCTCGTCCAGCTCCCGGCGCGGCGTTTCGCCCATGACGTGATCACCTACGACGATGCGGTCGGCGACGCGGGGCTGGCTGCGGGCGGCGCGTGGGCGATCCGCCGCTTTGCTGCGGGCGTCACGACCAACGAACAGGCACGCTACCCGCGCACCGGCCCGACGCTGTTTGTAGCGAATCATCCCGGCCTGTGGGATACCACCGCGCTCTTCACGGCGATCGAGCGGCCGGATCTGCGCATCGTTGCGGCGGCGCGGCCGTTCCTGCGCGCGCTGCCCAACACCTCGCGCTACCTGTTTTACATCGACGAGACCGCAGCCAGCCGGACGAAAACCATTCGCGCGATCGCCCGCCATCTGCGCGGCGGCGGCGCGGTGCTGACCTTTGCCGCCGGCCAGATCGAGCCCGATCCGGCGGTGCTGCCCGGCGCGTCCGAGGCGATCGAGCAGTGGTCGGACAGCATCGACGTCTTCGCGCGCTTTGCGTCGGATCTCACGATCGTGCCGGTGATCGTCAGCGGCGTGCTGTCGCCGGCCGCGCTGCGCCATCCGCTGACCTATATTCGGCGGCGGCCCAAAGATCGCGAGTGGCTGGCCGCGCTGCTTCAGATTCAGCTGCGCGCCTACCAGCGCGCCATGGTCAACGTCGCCTTTGGCAATCCGATCTCCGTTGCCGCGCACCGCTCGGAGGCCGCGATCAGCAGCGTCGTCAAGGCCGAGGCCCGGCGTTTGATCGCGCAGATCGCGCCGCAGCAATGAACTAGAGCCAGTAGTAGCCAGTGTTTCCGCCCTAAGCCGGATCAAAACCCCGCGCGATTTCGTATACTCTGTACATCCGCTACGGTCTGTCAACAAAGGAGTGATCCCGCTATGGCCGAGACGCGACACGTCGCTATGACGATCCTACCCACGCGGTATGGCGAATTTACGATGCATGTGTATCAGAGCGCGAGCCAGCAAGAACATGTCGCGCTGGTCGTGGGTACCGTGGATGATGGCGCGCCTGTGTATGTCCGGCTGCACTCCGAGTGTCTGACCGGCGATATTTTTGGCTCAAGTCGCTGCGATTGCGGCGAGCAGCTGGAGCAGAGCCTGCGCTTTTTGCAGGAGCAAGGGCGCGGCGTGCTGCTGTATCTGCGCCAGGAAGGTCGCGGCATCGGGCTGACCAACAAGATTCGCGCCTATGCGCTGCAAGATCAAGGCTTCGATACCGTCGACGCCAACCTGGCGCTGGGCCTGCCCGAAGATATGCGCGACTACGGCGACGCCGCGCTGATGCTGGCCGATCTCGGCGTTCGTCACATCTGCCTGCTGACCAACAACCCGGCCAAGATCGAGGGCCTGGAGCGCTACGGTATCCGCGTCGACGAGCGCGTGCCCGTGGAGACGCCGCCGAATCCCCAGAATCTGCGCTATCTCGAAACCAAATCTACCCGCATGGGCCACATGCTGCCGTTTGGACAGCTCCGTCTGGGCCTGACCTAAGCGCCGGTGGCCTGCGTGAGCACCTGCGCAAACCGGCGAGTTGTATCATCCCAGCTCGGCAGTGCAGCGGCGCGCGAGGTCGCGCCTGCGGCTAGCTGAGCGCGCAGCAGCGGATCGTGGAGCACGCGAGCGAGCGCTTGAGCCAGCGCGGCCGGATCATCCGGCGACACGAAGATGCCCGCCTGCCGCGTAATCAACGCGGGCACCGGCCCCACGTCGCAGGCGATGATCGGCAGGCCATGCGCCAGCGCCTCGGCGTAGACCATGCCGTAGCCCTCGAAGCGCGACGGCAGCACAAACAGATCCGCGCTGCAATACGCCTGTTGCAGCGCGTCGTCCGTCACCGCGCCGCGCACGATCACCCGCTCCGCCGGAATCCTGGCTACGTGTGCTCTGACTTCCGCCGCATACTCGGGATCGGCCGCGATCTCGCCGATCAGCTCAAGCACGGCGTTGGTCGTCTCTAGCTGCTCCCACGCGGCGAGCAACGTCGTCAGACCCTTGCGCGCGATCCACTGCGCCACACACAACACCCGCAGCCGCTCGTCAGGCGCGCGACAGCGCGATTCCTGGGCCGGCTGGCTCGGCAGACGATCGAAGCCCGGCGAGATCACCGCGATCCGCTCCGCCGCCACACCGCGCGCCAGCAAAATCTTGCGGCCGTGCTCGCTCACAGCGATCAAACAATCAGCCATGAGCAGCGGCGCTTCAAGCGTCTGCTCACGCTCGATCTGCGCGGGCTCAGCCTCGGCCACGCTCGGCAGCTGGTGTACCATCGCCACCACGGGCCGCAGCGCGCGCCAGCCTTCGATCCACGGGCCGCACACGCCACGCGCCAGCGCATCGATTACCACAACATCGTAGCGCTGCGGCTCGAACGTCGCGCCAAAAGCCGGAGCCGCCGCTAGCTGATCCGCCAGGGGCGCGGCGCTGGCGCTGATCTCGTCGATCGCAAAGCCCTGGGCGCGTAAGCCGGCAAAGACGCGCGCGTGATACAGGTAGCCGCCCGTGTGCCGCCGCGCATCGCCGACGGTGATAAAGGCCACGCGCATCTTACTCGGGCAGCCGATCGTCGCGGGCGGCGTAGGCTTGCGGCGATTCCCAGATCCGCACCAGCAGCGATTGGAGCGGGCTGCCCGCCAGCGTCGGCGCGACCCGTCGCCAGCAGTAGTCGGCGACCGCCTCGGCCGTGGTGTTGCTGCCGGCCAGGCCCGGCACCTCGTCCAGATCGCGGTAGTGCAGCTCGGCGGCGATGCCGTCCACGGTTGCGCGCAGAGCCCCGAGATCGTAGAGCGTGCCGTCGGTCTGGAGCCGCTCGCCGCGCGCGATCACTTCCAGCCGGTAGGTATGGCCGTGCAGCCGCGTCGCCGGGCCAAAATCGCCTCGCAGCCGGTGCGCGGCCTCGAACTGCGCGATCACGCCGATTTCGTACATGCCAGCTCCTTATTGCGTATCGTAGGTCAGAATCACCTGGCCGATCTGCTCCGGCTGCTCGTCGAGCAACCGATACGCGGTGGTCGCGTCGGCCAGCGGGATGCGATGCGTGATCAAATCGGCCAGCACCAGCTCGGGCAGCAGATCGAGCACCGTCTGTGAGCGCCGTGCGTAGTCCCAGCGCGTGCCGAGCGCGGGATTGAGCCGCCCCACCTGTGACGAGATCAGCCGCACCCGCCCGCGATGAAAATGCTCGCCGAGCATCAGCTGCACGGGCTTCGTGCCGTACCACGAAGCGACGACGACCGCGCCATCCTGCACCACGTTGTTGATCGCCGATTGGAGCGCGTCACCCGATCCGCTGGCCTCGATCACCACGTCGGGCGCGCGACCCGCGTTGGCCGCTCGAATCTGATCGCGCAGATCGGCGGCAGGTGCCAGCACCAGATCGACACCGGCGCGCAGGGCCAGCTCCCGCCGCAGCGGCGCAGGCTCGACCGCGAGCACACGGCGCGCACCGGCCCGCCGCAGTACCTGCGCCACCAGCAGCCCGACGATGCCCTGCCCGAAGATCAGCGCGGTCTCGCCAAAGTGCAGCGGCGTATCATGCGCAATGTTGACGGCAGTTTCCAGGTTGGCGGTAAAAACGCCCAGCAGCGGATCGATGCGCTCGGGCAGGCGCAGCGCGCCGGCAGCCGGAAGATTAAAGATCGTCTGGTGGGGATGCAGCGCGAAGACCAGATCGCCGGGCGCGTGGGTGGTCACATCCGGTCCGACATCGCGCACCCGGCCGACCGCCGCATAGCCGTATTTGATCGGAAAGCCAAAGCTGCCCGCCAGCGTCGGCAGATCCAGCGGCAAGTCGGGCAGCACCTCGCCGCGATACACCAGCCGCTCGGTTCCGTGGCTCAGCGCCGACGCGATCGTTTGCACGCGCACCTGTCCCGGCCCTGGCGGTGGCACAATCTCGGTGCGCAGCTCGACCGTACGCGGCGCGCTGAACCACACCGCCCGCGCCGTCAGCGACTCAGTCATGCGCCTGCTCCTCCGGGTAGACGATCTCGCCGCTGATGATCAGATCCGCGCCGTAGTGTT
>DASWTQ010000405.1:0-3818 GCA_036402055.1 Herpetosiphonaceae bacterium | reverse complement strand
GTGCAGCGCCGGCAGCTCGGCCTCCGGCAGCGCCGCCAGCACGGAGGGTGGCAGCGTGACCTGCGTGATCGCCTGCTCGCGCAGCAGCGCCAGCAGCTCCGGCCCCGGCAGCAGCGCGTCCCGTGATGCCAGCACCAACGTTGCGCCCGCCAGCAGCGCCATCGCCACCTCCGACAGCGCCGCGGCGAAGCTCAGCGCCGCGAACTGCAACACCCGGCTCGCCGCCGTCACACCAAACGCCGCGATCTGTTGCTGCGCCAGGTTCGCGATCCCACGGTGCGGTACCAGCACGCCTTTGGGCTGCCCGGTCGAGCCCGAGGTGTAGATCACGTACGCCAGGTGCTCTGGGCCAACCGTGGGCAGCGGTACCGAAGGCGCCTGCGCGATCTGCGGCCACGCGGCATCGAGACACAGCACCTCGGCCGTGTGCGGCGGCAGCGTGGGCAGGAGCGCAGACTGCGTGAGCAGCAGCGGCACCTGGGCATCGGCGAGCACAAACTGCAAGCGCGCGGCAGGCAGGGTCGGATCGAGCGGCAGATACGCGCCGCACGCCTTGAGTATGGCCAGCAGCGCGACAATCTGATCCGGCGACCGTTCGAGCAGCAATGCGACCGGCACCTCCGGCCCGACGCCGCGCTGGCGCAGGGCGTAGGCGAGCTGTGTGGCACATTGATCCAGCTCACGATAGGTGAGCGATCGATCCCCAAAGACCACGGCGACGGCGTCGGGTGTGCGCGCGGCCTGGGCGGCGACCAGCTCATGGAGGCAGGCGCGCGGCGGCGCGGGCGCGGGCGTGACCGGCCACGCGTCCAGCAGGCGCGTACGCTCATCGGTTGTTAGCAGCGGCAGCTTGCCCAGGCGCTGCGTCGGGTGCTCAGCGATCGCACTCAGCAGCATCGCCAAATGCCCCAACATCCGCTCGATCGTTGCGTCGTCGAAGCGCCGGCGGTCATAGCTGAGATGCAGCCGCAGTGGGTAGCCCGGCGATGATGCTAGCGTTAGCGGGTAGTTGACCTGCTCTATCGCGCGCACCTGCTGCAAATCCAATATCGCCCGCTCGTCGGACGCGCTTTCGTTCACTGCGACCGGGAAGTTCTCAAAAACGACAAGACTTTCGAAGAGCGGCTGGCCACGCGGGACCGCGCTCCAGCCCTGGATCTGGACCAGCGGGCTGTGCTCGTACTGACGCAGCTCGGCCTGCTGCCCCTGGAGCTGCTGCAACCACGGCAGCAGCAGCGCATCCTGCGGCACACGCACGCGCACGGGCAGGGTGTTGATGAACAGGCCGACCATGGTCTCGACGCCGGGCAGATCGGCCGGCCGGCCCGCAACCGTCGCGCCAAAGACCACATCGTTCTCGCCGCTGTAGCGGCTGAGCAGCAGCGCCCACGCGCCCTGCACCACCGTGTTCAGCGTCAGCCCGTGCTGCCGCGTCAGCGTGTGCAGCGCCGCGCTGCTCGGCTCCGGCAGCGTGATCACCTGCTCCGCATAGCCGCTGGCGTCCGTCGTCGTGCTTAGTGACTGATCCACGCCCAGCGGTGTCGGCGCGGTAAACCCCGCCAGCGTCTGACGCCAAAAATCCTCGGCCTGGCGCGGGTCCTGCGTGTCCAGCCAGGCGATGTAGTCGCGGAAGGGTCGCGGCGTGGCAGCCGGGAGCGCCTGACCCGTGACCAGCGCCGCATAGGCGCTGAGCACCTCGTTGAGCACCAGCGGCCCCGACCAGCCGTCCAGCAACAGGGAGTGCTCGCTCCACAGAAAGTGATAGGCGGTCTCGGTCACGCGGAAGAGCGCCAGCCGCAGCAGCGGCGCCTGCGCCAGATCGAAGCCCTGGCGCCGATCCGACGCCACGACCGCATCCAGCCGCGCCGTCTGCGTAGCCGCGTCAAGATCGCGCCAATCCTCCACTGTCCACGGCACCGCCACCTGCCGCCGCACGATCTGGAGCGGCGTGGGCAGTCCCTCCCACACAAACGCCGTGCGCAAGATCGGGTGGCGATCGACCACGTACTGCCAGGCGCGCTGAAACGCCGCCACCTCGATCTGTGGGATCGTGCAGACGAATTGGGTAATATACATGCCCGCGTCGGTCTCGTAGAGCGTATGGAAGAGCATGCCCTGCTGCATGGGTGAGAGCGGGTACAGGTCGTCGACCAGGCGATCGGCGCCGAGCAGCTGATCGAGGCGGGCTTGATCGAGGCGGGCCAGCGGGAAGTCCGAGGGCGTGAAGCCGCCGGCGGTGGGCGATTGGCCGTGGGCGATCAGCGCGCGCAGGGCGGCCAGGTAGCGCTCAGCCAGTGCAGCGATCGTCGCCTCGTCGTGCAGCGCCGCGCTGTAGGTCCAGTGGACGTGCAGCTCCCCGGTCACCACCAGCGCGTTGATCTCCAACACATGGCTGCGTGAGCCCCGCGAGCTTTCGTTCGGTCCGCGTGGCTCGCGTGCCGGCACGAATAGCCCATCCGTGGCTACACTTTGGTCGCTCTGGCCCAGGTAGTTGAAGCTGATCTGGGCCTGGGGCAGCGCGCCCAGCTCCGTCGCCAACTCGTCCGTGCTGAGGTAGCGCAGCACGCCATCGCCGATACCCCGGTTCGGGATCTGGCGCAGCTGCTCTTTGATCGCCTTCAGCGCCTGGCCTGGTCCCTCCGCCTCGCGCAGATCCAGCAATACTGGATAGAGGGTGGTAAACCAGCCGACGGTGCGCGTCAGGTCCACATCGTCGAACAGCTCCTCGCGGCCGTGCCCTTCCAGATCCACCAGCAGCCTCGCCGCGCCGGTCGAGGACGCGCACGCCTGCACCAGCGCCGTCAGCAACACATCGTTGATCTGCGTCCGATAGACCGGCGGCAGCTCCCGCAGCAGCAGATCCGTCTCTGCCGCGCTCAGCGCCACCACCACGTCACGCGCCGACTCGACCGTGTTCACCCCGCCTGGATAGTCCACCGGCAGTGGTGCTCCCGCATGCTGCCCGAATGTCAGCCAGTAGTCTAGCTCCTGGCGCAACGTCTCGCTCTGGGCGTAGGCGTGCAGCCGCTTGGCCCACTGCTGGAATGAAGTGGTCTTGGGCGGCAGCGCCACCGCCACGCCACGCTGAAGCTGATCGTAGGCCGTCCAGAGATCTTCCAGGAGAATGCCCCAGGACACTTTGTCTACAACCAGGTGATGGATGATGATCAACAGCCGATCTGGCTGACCGGCTCCCAGCGTAAAGAGAGCTACCCGCATCAGCGGGCCGTTCGCCAGGTCCAGGCTGCTCTGTAGCTCTGTCGCCGCCTTTTCCATCGCCGTAGCCTGCGCTGCGCTGGACTGCTCCGTCAGATCCACCTGTACAACTTCCGGCACATCTTCGACAGCCGCGTGCTGCTGCTGCCAGCCGGCGCTCGTGTGGATGAACCGCAGCCGCAGCGCATCGTGGTGGATCAATAGCTGCCGGATCGCCTGGCGCAAGAGCATCACGTCGAGCGGCTGGCCTACTTCCAGCAGCCGGGCCTGATTCCAGTGGTGCGGCTCGGGGTGCTCCCGGCCAAAGAACCAGTGCTGAATCGGCGTGAGTGGCACGGAACCGGTGACCAGACCTTGCTCGGCGGTGACGGTGGTCGTCGTGCCTGCTACGGTCGCCAGCTCGGCGATGGTCTGGTACTGGAAGATCTGCCGTGGCGTGAGCTGCACACCTGCCTGCCTGGCCCGCGCCACGATCTGAATGCTCAGGATCGAGTCGCCGCCCAGCGCGAAGAAGTTGTTGCGGATGCCCACCTCGGGCAGGCGCAGCACCTCCGCCCAGATCTGTGCCAGCCGCGTCTCCACGGGCGTTTCCGGCGCGGCAA
>DASWTQ010000404.1:0-1525 GCA_036402055.1 Herpetosiphonaceae bacterium | reverse complement strand
CAACAGCAACACTGGCTGGAACATATGTGTACGGCATGACGTTTGCGTTTGGCTGGACGGCATGCGTTGGCCCTATTCTGGGCGCGGTGCTTACCGCGCTGGTCACGACGGGATTAACCGTGCTCACTGGAGCGGCGCTGGCTTTTATCTATGCGCTCGGGCTGGCAACGCCACTGACGTTGATGGCGATCTTTTTCCATCGCGTTCAACGCGGGACACGGATCGGTACTCTGCTGCGGGGACGTGGATTTAATGCGCAGGTGGCAGGTCGCACGCTGTATCTCCATTCCACCAGCCTGATCACGGGCGCGCTGCTGATTGTGGTCGGCTCTATGCTGGCCTCAGGCCAGCTCGCGTGGTTCAGCCAAGCAATGGCAAGCGGTGTCGGCGCGCGAATGGCACTGGCGATCGAAACGTGGCTATCGCGCATCTTTAGCTTAGGCTACTGATGTGATGCTTCGCTTGACCCCATCCCAGTGGAACCGGCTCTTGCTCGGCGTGATGATCTTCGGTACGCTGTTCATCGCCGCAACGCGGGTACGGCCGAATCAGAGCTTGCCGCTGCAATTGTATACGACCGCCGTCTTGCCCGCTCCCGCCCCTGCCGCCAATCACCCGGCACCGGACTTTGCATTGCCACTCATAGACGGTTCAACGGTGAAGCTGAGCGATCTCAACGGCAAGGTCGTGCTGATTAACGTGTGGGCCACGTGGTGTCCGCCATGCCGCGCCGAAATGCCGGCGATCCAGGCCGCGTACGAAACCTACCGCGATCAAGGTTTTATCGTGCTGGCGGTCAACCTGCGCGAACATCCGCGCACCGTCGCCGCGTTCATGGAGCAATTCGGCCTGACGTTCCAGACGCCCCTCGACCTGGAGGGGCACGTGAGTGACATGTACCGCGCCTCGGTGTTGCCGTCCAGCTTTTTTGTGGATCGGCAGGGCGTGATCCGCGCGGTATATCGCGGTCCCATGCCGCGCAGTGTAATCGCGGGTACGGCTGAGCAATTACTCGGGTATCCTCCGAGTGAAGGACAGCAGTAGATGTATCCGCTGGTCCGAATCGGGCCGTTCAGTCTCAGCAGCGGTGGCTTGCTGTTATTGATCGCCGCAATGGCCGGTAGCGCGCTCGCTGGAAGGATTGGGCGGGCACGTGGAACCGGCAACCTGGGGCAGCAGGTGGACAACCTGTTTTATCCGGCGGTCATCGGCGCGGTTATCGGCGCGCGGCTGTGGTACGGCATCTTTAACTGGGATTTGTTCGGTCGCACACCGCGCCTGTTCTGGGCGCTGCGCGTCGAGAGCTTTGCATGGCCGGGCGCGCTGCTTGGCGGTTTGCTGCTGGGCTATCTGTGGTGCCGCTGGCGGGGCTATGACCTGGCAGCGGTTGCCGATGTTGCCGCGCTGGCCCTGCCCGTACCCCAGGCTATTGCCTCGCTCGGCTTGCTGTTAAGCGGTGAAGCGTTCGGCGCGCCGACGAGTTTGCCGTGGGGCGTATCGCTGTTTGGCGTGGTGCGTCACCCAA
>DASWTQ010000403.1:0-6740 GCA_036402055.1 Herpetosiphonaceae bacterium | reverse complement strand
CGTCGACGTTGCCCGCCAGGTCGATCGCTTTGACCATAAACGTGTGGCTGCCGTCGCTCAGGCCGTTGAAGCTGAGCGGGCTGCTGCACGGCGCGAAGCCGGCGCTGTCGAGCTTGCATTGGAAGCCGGCATCGACCTCGGAGCTGGCGAAGCCGAAGCTGGCAGCGGCGCTGTTGCTCAGGGCGGGCGGCGCGCTGTCGATCGTCGTGTCGGGCGCGATCGTGTCGATCCTCACGGTGGCCGAGACCAGCGGGCTGATGTTGCCGGCGCGATCCACGGCGCGCACGCTGACAACGGTCGTGCCCTGCGCGCTGACGGTCACGCTGGCGCTGCTGCTCTGCGCGATCGTGACGTTGCCGTCGTCGATCCAGTAGCGCAGCTCTTTGATGCCGCTGCCGCCGCTATCGCCGCCGCTGAGATTGACGGTCACCGGCGTGCTGCTGTGGTAGCCGTTCGCGTTGGGCGCGGGACTCGCGGTCGCCGTAGCGCTGGGCGCTGTCGTGTCGGCCGAGGCGGGAGCGAGCAGCAGGATCGCGCCGCTACGAGCCGCCAGCGTGACGTTGACGCTGCCGCCGCCGACGGTGTAGGTCGTGCCGCTGAGCGCATCCTGAAGCGCTGTTCCATCCGCGAAGTAGGCGCTGACCGGCAGGCTGGCGGTGTTGGTGCCCGCGCCGTTGTTCAGCACGACGATCGCTTTCTCGCCGCCGCCGACGCGCGCAAAAGCGTAGGTGCTGTTATCGCTGCTCGACGCGGTGGTATCGCCGGTGAGCACAGTTGTGACCGCGCCTGTGCGCAGGGCTGGACGTTCCTGGCGCAGATGGGCCAGCGCGCTGTAGTAGTCGATCATGCCGCTGTCGGCCGGACCATAGACATTCGTATCGCCGCTCTCGTCGGCCCATGGATACGGCGCGCGGTTGTAGGGATCGTCCTCGGGGCCGTTGGAGCCGCTTCCCAGCGCGGGCGAATCGATCGCGGCCTCGTCGCCGTAGTAGATCGTCGGCGCGCCGAGATAGGCGAACTGGAAGAGCGCGGTCAGGCGCAGGCGCTGTTTGGCCTCGGTCAGACCGCTGTCGCCGAGCATCGTCAGCACATACAGTGCCCGATTGGTATCGTGCGAGTCGATCAGATTCAGCATCGCGGCCGTGGCCTGCGGCGGATAATCCTCGCGCACCGACTTGAGCGCCTGATCGAACTGGCTGGGCGTCAGCGGCACAATGTTATTGCTGCCGTTGTTGTCGTTATCGTTCCATTGAGCCGTGCCGCGCGCAAAGCCCAGAATATTCTTGCGGAAGCGATAGTTCATCACCGAGTCGAGCTGATCGCCGAGCAAGAAGCGGCTGGCATCGTACCAGACCTCGCCGACCAGCGGGCCGTCGCTCTGATCGGCCTTGGCGTAGGGCCGGAAATCGCGCCACCAGTCGTGGCTGATCTCGTCGGCCACGTCGAAGCGCCAGCCGCCCACGCCGCGATCGTACCAGTGCTGCACCACGTTCTCGGCTCCGGTGCGGTAGATGAAATCGCGCACGGCGGCGCTATCGTCTTTGAGCACGGCCAGGCTGTCGTAGCCGAACCAGCCCGCGTAATCGCCGGTGCCGCAGGGAACGTTGGACGAGCTAAACTCGTACCAGCCGCGATACGTCGAGCCCAGCGACTCGCATGCGCCGTCGCTGCTGTAGCGGTGATAGCGATCGAAGTACACGCTGTCGGACGAGGTGTGATTAAACACGCCATCCAGGATCAGATGCATGCCGCGCCGCTCCATCTCGCGTACCAGCGACGTAAACGCCGCATCGCCGCCCAGCGCCGGATCGACCTCCAGGTAGTTGTCGGTGTCGTAGCGGTGGTTGGAGCTGGCCTTGAAGATCGGCGTCAGGTAGAGCGTATCGATGCCAAGACCTTGCAGGTAGTCGAGCTTATCCTGAATGCCTTTGAGATCGCCGCCGAAGAACTGCGTTCCATAGGTGTTGAAGTACGGCCCGGCCACGCGCGGATCGTGGATCGCCTCGTTCCAGGTGGTATGCGCCAGCGCCTGCTGATCGCCGTAAAACGTCGGGCAGCCGGTGGTCGCGCCGGGCCGGCAGTAGTCGTTGCTGGTGTCGCCGTTGCGGAAGCGATCCGGGAAGATCTGGTAGACGTTGGCGTTTTGCAGCCAGGCGGGCGTCTGGAAGGCCGGATCGTAGACCGTGATCTGGAACGACGGGAACGGCTCGTCCTCGGCGGGAGCGCCGCTGCCGCCCTGGCGCAGATTATCGTGATCGTCGACGTAATCGTCGCCGTACCAATCCTCGTCGAGCCGATCGTTGATGCGAAACTTGTAGTACAAGATCGCGGGCGTGCTCGGCGTGGTCAGCGTGTAGCTCCAGATTGCGTAGGTCGTGCCGCTCTCGACGCGGTCTTCGAGAAAGCTCAGCGGATAGTCGATCGGCCCGCTGGTGGCGTTGGTCGCCGGGTTGTACTGATAGACGCGCAGCGCAACGCCGTCGACGTCGAGACGCTCGGTGCGAAAGCGCAGCGTGACGCCGGTTCCGGCTGCGACGGCGCCAAACGGTGCGCGGTAGTAGCTGTCGAAGGTGTCGTGGCGGAGGCCGCTCCAATGGATGTCGCCGTTGTCGACGGTGTAGCTCCAGTTGAAGCCGGTAAAGCCGTAATCCTGGCCTGACTGATTCCGGGTGAAGAGCTGGTAGCGCACCAGCGTGCCGTTTGGCTGCGCGGGAATATCGGCGCGCCAGTTGGCCGGCGACGGGCCGCTGGTGTCGAAGGTGGCCAGCACTTTCACATAGCTGCTGCCGATGTTGTACTCCAGGCCGGCGGTCTCGCCGAACGCGGTGTCGCTCTGCATCCACACGCGCACGCTCTGCGCGCTGGACGGCGTCGCCGGGATCTGGGCAACCTGGTTGCGGAAGGACGCCGCAAAACTACGACTGGCAGGCATAAAGACTGATGAGGCAAGGATCACGAACAGCATCAACAGGGCTGGGGGGCGTCGCATAAGCCGACTCCTTTGCAGGGCACGCGAAAGCACAGCATTACGCTGGCTCGAAACATCGACATCAGATGAAAAAGAGGCTGAGAAAAGCGTAGCTCCCGGCTCGCGGTTCGTCAGCCTGGACGAGCCAGCCGGGAGACTACTGTCGTAAGAAAGATGAGGCACGCTGCGTGGCGTGTCTAAGCATCAGGGCTACGGGGAGTATAGCATGGTGAAATCGGTTTCACAATTGGCGGAATGTGCCGCCTTGGCTCGACAATTGTTGCATAGTCAACAGAGTGGATAAGGGCGATATGTTCTAACCAGATCTCAGGCTTGCTCAAACGCCGCGACGATCCGTTCGGCGGCGTGACCGTCCCAGCCGGGAATCGTGGGACGATCGGGCATCGGTCGCCGCATCACGTCCAGCGCGTGCTCCACGATCGCCACCGGCTGCGTGCCGACCACCGTGTTGGTGCCGAGCGTAACCGTGATCGGGCGCTCGGTGTTGGGCCGCAGTGTCAGGCAGGGCACGCCGAGAAAGCTCGTCTCTTCTTGCAGACCGCCCGAGTCGGTGAGCACCAGCCGGGCATGGCGCGTCAGCTGGAGAAAATCGAGGTAGCCCTGCGGCTCGATCAGCTTCAGCCGCGAGTCGTCGACGGCGAGGCCGAAATCAAGCATACGCTGGCGGCTGCGGGGATGCACCGGAAAGACCAGCGGCAGATCGTGGGCGATCGTCTGGAGCGCGCCGACAATGCCGGCAAACGCGGCCGGCTCGTCGACGTTGGACGGGCGGTGCAGCGTGACCAGCCCGTACTGGCCCGGCTGAAGTCCAAGCTCGCTCAGCGTGGATCGACTCTCGGCCAATGGAAGCGCCGCGACCAGGCTATCGATCATCACATTGCCGGCAAAACGGATGCGCTCGGCTGGAATGCCTTCACGCAGCAGCTGCGCGTCGGCGTCGGGCGAGGGCGTGAACAGCAGATCGGCCAGCTGATCGGTGACGAGGCGGTTGATCTCCTCGGGCATCGTGCGATCGAAGGAGCGCAGCCCGGCCTCGACATGCGCGATCCTGATGCCGAGCTTGGCGCAGACCAGCGCGCACGCAACCGTCGAGTTCACATCGCCCACGACGATCACCCAATCCGGCCGCTCACCGAGCACGACCTCCTCGAAGGCCAGCATGATCTTGGCTGTCTGCTGCGCGTGGCTGCCCGATCCGACGCCCAGGTAGATGTCGGGCTGCGGCAGCGCCAGGTCACGAAAAAAGATCGCCGACATGCGCTCGTCGTAGTGCTGGCCGGTGTGGACCAGCCGCTGCGTAAAGCGCTGTGGCGATCGTGCCATCGCAGCCATGATCGGCGCGATCTTGGGAAAGTTCGGCCGCGCGCCGACGACGTGCAGGATGTTGAGCATAGAAGTTGGTTTGGGGTTTGTTGAAATGGTCCTCACCCCGTCGCTATCGCGACTCCCCTCTCCCGTTGCGACAGGAGAGGGGGAATAAGGGTGCCTCTTTGTTCCTTTGTTCTTTGTTCTTTGTTCTCCGCCTAGCTTTCCAGCGTGCTCAGATCGCCCTCGTCCAGGCCAAGCGCGCGGGCTTTGAGAACGCGGCGCATGATCTTGCCTGAGCGCGTCTTGGGCAGATTCGGCACGAAGTTGATCGCCTCGGGCCGCGCAATGGGGCCCATCTCCTTGCCGACATGCATGCGCAGCTCGTTTTCCAGCTCAGAGCTGGCCTCGAAACCCTGGCGCAGGATCACAAACGTATGGATCGCATTGCCCTTCAGCTCGTGCGGCAGGCCAATCGCGGCCGCCTCGGCCACGGCGGGATGCGAGACCAGCGCCGACTCGACCTCGGCGGTTCCAAGGCGATAGCCCGAAACCTTGATCACATCGTCGATGCGGCCGATCACCCAGAAGTAGCCGTCCTGATCTTTGCGCGCGGCATCGCCGGCGGTGTAGAAGCCGGGCAGCCGCGACCAGTACTGATCGATGTAGCGCTGCGGATCGCCGTAGATTGTGCGCAGCATCGACGGCCAGGGCTTCTTGATCACCAGCAGGCCGTCGTCCTCCTGGCCGGCGGGCTGTCCTTCTTCGTTGAGCACGTCGGCCTCGATGCCGAGGAACGGCTTGGTGCCGGAGCCGGGCTTGAGCGGCGTGGTCGGGTTGGGCGTGATCATAAACGAGCCGGTCTCGGTCTGCCACCACGTATCCATAATCGGGCAGCGGCTCTGGCCCACCGTGCGATGATACCAGCGCCAGGCTTCGGGATTGATCGGCTCGCCCACCGAGCCCAGCAGCCGCAGCTTGCTGAGATCGGACTTGGCCGGCCACTCGTCGCCGAAGCGCATCAGGCTGCGGATCGCGGTTGGGGCGGTGTACAGGATCGTCACACCGTAGCGCTCGGCGATCTCCCACCAGCGGCCAGGATTCGGATACGCGGGCGCACCCTCGTAGATCACCTCGGTCGCGCCCAGCATCAGCGGCCCGTAGACGATATAGGAGTGGCCGGTGATCCAGCCGGGATCGGCCGCGCACCAGTACACATCGTCGGGCTTGATGTCGAAGACGAACGAGAGCGTCGTCGCCACCTGCACTTGATAGCCGCCGGTGGAATGTACCAGGCCCTTGGGCGTGCCCGTGGTGCCCGAGGTGTAGAGCATGAAGAGCGGATCTTCGGCGTCCATCGGCTCGGTCGGGCAGGGATCGTCCATGCCGGGCTGCGCGACCAGCTCATGCCACCAGAGATCGCGGCCTTCCTGCATGTGGATGTCGTGGCCGGTGCGCTTGAAAACGATCACGCGCTTGACCACTTCCGAGGCCCGATCCACGGCATCGTCGGTGATCTTTTTCAGCTCGACGATCTTGTTGTTCATGTAGCCGCCGTCGCCGGTGATCAGCACCTTGGACTGTGCGTCGACGATGCGTGAGTGCAGCGCGTCGGTCGAGAAGCCGCCGTAGACCACCGAGTGCATCGCGCCGATCTTGGTGACGGCCAGCATTGCGATCACCAGCTCGGGCACGCGTGACATATAGATCGTGACGCGATCGCCCTTCTGCACGCCCTCGCTCTTGAGCACGTTGGCAAAGCGATTGACCTCTTTCGCCAGCTGCGCGTAGGTGTACGTCGTGGTCTCGCCCTGCTCGGACTCCCAGATGATCGCGACTTTGTCGGCGTTGGCACCGTTGGCGTGGCGGTCGATCGCGTTGTGGACGATGTTGATCTTGCCGCCGGTAAACCATTTGTAGAACGGCGCCTCCGACTCGTCGAGCACCTGCTGCCAGGGCTCGAACCAGTCGACAAAGCGCGTCGCCATCTCGCTCCAAAACTCCTGTGGATTGGCGATCGTCCAGGCGTACAGCTCGTCCACGTTGGCGAAGCCTTTTTCGCGGGCGTAGGCCGTAATATTGGCGTTCTGTACAGTCTCCTCGGAGGGGTAGTAGAACTTTTTCTGGTCGCCCTCCTGGGCCGAAAGCTGCGAGACGGTCGCTGGATTCTGATTGCTGGTGGACATACGTGCGAACTCCTCTCTCGACTATGAGATACAGTCAGGAGCTTATTCCGTGTAGCTGATCGATTATAGGTCCGATGCCTTGGCTGTGTCAAAGCGGAGCGTGGAGGAGGCGCGATCGGCGCGAGGAGCCGGGAAAAGGGCATAAAAAGATCCGCTACTTCTGGCGCTCGGCCCACCCCCCAGTCGGTCGAACATCATCAGTAGCGGATGTGCAGAATATAACAAATTTTTAATAACTTGTCAGCCTGTCAAAAGGTACT
>DASWTQ010000402.1:0-11805 GCA_036402055.1 Herpetosiphonaceae bacterium | reverse complement strand
CGGCCACGCGTCGCAGCAGGGAAGGAGCGGCGATCGCGCTGGTATTGTCAGTGCTGGCCTGCGCGACACCTATCTCGCGGTAGCCCTTGTTGAGCTTCTCGGCGATCTGCCTGGTGCTTGCCGCCTGCGCCGCCTGGGCGTCAGGAAAGGTCTTCGTCTGGGTCTGGCCTGGCGTGCCGATCCGGCCATACTGAACGGTACACGCCGGCCCATCCGTGGTGATGCGCCAGAATTTTGCGGATGTACCGTCTTGATAGTGAAACTCACGCGTGCTCATGTAAATGCTCCTTGGCCGGTAGAATAGCGTCAGTGTAGCAGCGTTCTGCGACAGGTTGTGTCACAATCGGAGAGGGTGTGCCACGTGCAAGAGCGCTCGCACGTGGCACTTTTTACCTGGGCGTTTTTACACGATCACAGCATGAGCGGAAGTGTGGAGCCTAGCCGAAACCGCTCGATCCACCGCCGCCGCCACCACCGCCACCACCGCCGCCGCTGAAGCCGCCACTTGATCCGCCTGAGCTACTTGATTGCGGCTGGCTGGTGAAAGTGGAGGAGGCCGCATCCAGCATCTCAAACAGGCCGCTTTTCAGCGAATCAAGCCCGCCGCCTTGCTGTGCGCCTGAGCCGCCGTGCCCGCCGGAGCCGACCAGCACATGCACCGGATAACCCGTACGGTAGCCGTAGGGATGATACCAGCGTGGACGAAACGTTGGCGCGCGCTCGAACTGCTGCACCCAGCTACGCTCCAGGCCAAAGGCGATCGCGTAGGGCAGGTAGCGCTCGAACTGCTCGTCGGTCAGCTCGCCCTCGGGGTAGCGATCCGGGTTTTGGAGATAGCGCTTAAAACCTTGCCACTTGGCCGCCATCGTCGCGCCGAGCTGGGTCTTGCGCGACATAGCCATGCTCAAAACCAGGAACGCAACCGTGATCACGCCCACCGCCGCGATCACCAGCGGCATCAGCGGTGTGTAGCGATCGAACAGCCGGTAGCTCAGGAACCCAAAGCCCACTGCTCCCAGCACCGCGAGCAGACCAATGCAGCCAAACCTGCCCCGCGTATCGTTGGGATTCTCGGGGAAGTATCCGGCCTGCACCACCGCGTTGTACAGCTCGCTCTTGATCTCGTCGACCTCCATGTAGAACTGGTTTTTCAGGCTCGATAGCTGGCGCTCGTTGATCGACACGCCGAAGATCTTGTTGTACAGCCGGCTCTCGAACGGCCGCAGCTGCTCGGGATCGGCGCTGCCACGCACAAACGTGAAATCGCTCTTCGCGCCTTCGGGCGTGTACTCCACGATCTCAAGATAGCCGCGCCGCGCCAGATCGATCAGCGTTGCCATAACGTCCTGCATATCGGCCAGCTCGTCGAGCAGCGTCCCGACCATGCCCGGCGGCGTGTCGTCCGGCGGCGCGGCATAGTACGGAGCAACCGGGCCGGCCTGGCTGTCGCGGCCCCTGAAGCGCCACAGGCCGTAGAGACCCGCTCCGCCGCCAATCAGCGTGAGCAGCGTGATGATCATGGCGACGTTATTGTAGAACGGACGCCGCGCCAGGATCGCCTCCTCCTCGGCGCGTGCGGCATCGTCGGCGGCCTGCCAAGCGGGCGGCTGCGCCGGCACAACGCCATGCGGAAACTGCGCGCGAATCTCCCACTCCGTCCCGGGCGGAAAGTCGGCGTCGGTGAACTCGATCGTCGAGCCGCTCACGATCTGCACAGCATCGCGCCGCTGCTCGGTGTTGCGATAGGCCGACGCCAGCAGCTGGCTGGGTGTAAAATCGTCGGGAAGCTGCACCGTAACGCGCGACGACTGGATCGGATAGCCGCGATCGGCCTCGATAAACTTCCAGAAGAACTGATCGCCGTCGGGATAGATCCGCAGCGCGCCGTGGAGCACGTAGCGCAGCGTGAAGGTCCGCTCCGCGTCGCTGGTCGCCGGGAAGTACCAGGTGATCCGCCGCTGGCCGTCCTCGTCTGCGACCTGGAACGTCTGCGGCTCCTCGCTGTTGCTTTCGCGGTAGCTCTGGCCGGCTTCGCTGACGCCCCACTGGTCGATCTCTTCCACGCGGTTGAGCGGGATCGCGCGGAAGGCAAAGCGAAACGGGCCGCCGATAAAGCGCGTTTGCCAGGTTTCGACGATCTCGACGTCGCCGTCGGTGCGGATCGTAACGGTGCCGTCGCGGCGAACGACCTCGACCGAGCGATCGTCTTGCGCCTCCACGACCGGCACGGCCACGCCGGAGATAAGGAGCAGCACCATGAGGAACACTGCCCAGCCGGCGCGATGCCTGATAAGCTGCCTGATTCTATGCATTCATTTTCTCCCTGGTAGTGCGCAGGTGTTCGAGATGATCGGTTAGCATCCTGATTATGGTACGAGCGGGAGCGTTCGGCGTTCCAAAAACTTCAGGCTGAGCAGATGCATGTCTGCCGCGTGTATGGTAGCAGATGTCGCCGAGCCATGCGGCGATCTTCGTGCTCCTAAAGTCCGCACTGCTGCCCGAAAGGTGGCACATGCCTTGCCAGAGGAGTACTTCCATTCTGGCGCGGAGCCGCCGGTGAAGCGAGGAGAGGATTATGGACAGTGCGACAGCTCGGCCCCTGGCGGTGGTGACAGGCGCCTCAAGCGGTATCGGCTACGAGCTGGCCAAGCAGTTCGTCGAGCACGGCTACGATCTCGTGATCGCCGCCGAAGATGCAGGAATCAACAATGCGGCGCGGGATCTATCGGTGCTCGGAACGCTTGTCGAGCCGGTGCAGGTCGATCTCGCAACCTATGATGGCGTCGAGTCGCTCTACGCGGCCATCCAAGCCACGGGCCGGCCGATCGATGCGATCGCGATCAACGCCGGTGTCGGCGTGGGCGGCGACTTTGCCCGCCAGACCGATCTCCAGGATGAGCTGAAGATGATTCAGCTGAACGTGGTTTCGACGGTTCATCTTGCCAAGCGCGTGGTCAAGGATATGCTGGCTCGGGGTGAGGGCCGTATCCTCTTCACCTCGTCGATCGCCGCGCTGATGCCGGGGCCGTTCGAGGCCGTTTACGCGGCGACAAAGGCGTTCGTGCAGTCGTTCTCCGAGGCGCTGCGCAATGAGCTGAAAGATACCGGCGTGACGGTTACTGCGCTTCAGCCGGGGCCGACCGAGACGAATTTCTTCCATCGCGCGGGCCTTGACGATACCAGAGTCGGCACCAGCAAAAAGGACGATCCGGCGCAGGTAGCGGAGCAGGGCTTCGAGGCGCTGATGGCCGGCAAAGATCATGTGATCGCCGGATCGCTCAAGACCAAGGCGCAGGCGGCGATGACCAACGTTCTGCCGGCAACTGCCAACGCCGAGCAGCATCGCAAGCTGGCCGAGCCGGGCTCGGGCGACGAGTAATGTTGAATCTCGGGCGCGAGTGATTCGTTTCGCATGGATCGACTTGCGCCCTCCATCGATCACGCTGATCGCAGGCTCACGGCTAAACTTGTATTTTTCCTCTCAACCCCGCATTTTCTCATTAACGACAGCAGCGTTGCTTGATCGATAGCTGGTAACCGACTATCATCACAGGCGCACCATGCGATCGAAGTCGATCGCGCTGCTGTATGTTCGCCGATATACCTTCCCAGGAGCACGTCATGGAGCTTGCCAGCCGTCTGCGCGCGTACTTTCAGGCGGTCGATCCCGACACGACGATCGATGTGCTGCCCGTGGTTCCAGGCGATCCGGCCTCGGTACCAGCCGCCGCTGACGGCGTGGTTGTTACGCCGCTGCTGGTGTGTACCGCCCAAACTTTTCGTCCGGCGCCAGCCGTACCTGGCCTTGAGTTTGTTGCGCTCTCCAGTGAGTCGTCGCTGGCGGAGGTTACGGAGGGGCTGGATGCCAACGCGCTCGGCTTCGACCCGGCAGCGCCGGCCACGCCGCCCGACGAGGCTGAAGCTTTTCGCGCGCAGCTGATCACCAATCGCGCTTTCACAGCCAGGCTCGACACTCAGCCAGCGGGTGCCGGTATGTTCACGCCGCCGATCGACGGGATCGCCGAGCTGGTCGGCATTACCACGCTCGCAGCCTATCGCCGGCGCGGCATTGCGGCAGCGCTCACCGGCGAGATCGTGCGTCTGGCCTTTGCCCACAACGTCGACATACCATTCCTGCGTACTGATAATCTGGAAGCCTATCGCGTGTATCAGCGCCTTGGCTTTGCGCATCTCGCCACGCTGCTCAGCCGGCCCGACGCGTAGAGCTGGCAGACGCCGCGCACGAGCGCCGCGAAAAGTACCAGGCTGGCGTGAAAAAATGCCTGGCGTCTCCCTTGCCCGATCCATACGATACAATCTGCGTTTTCGATGATGGAGCAGGGCAGGCGCTCCTCATCCAGTCTAAGCATTCAGCGGTTTCAGGGAGCACAACGTGACGATCGAGTTTCTTGAAGTTCCGGCGGGACCAGTTGCGCTGGGCTCGCGTGAAAATACAGTCAGGGCGTTCATCAATACCTACGGCGAGGATTGGACCGATTTCTTCGCCCGCGAGCTGCCCCAGCACCAGATCGAGGTGCCGGCGTTTCGTCTGGCTAAAACGCCGGTGACGAATGCGCAGTATCGAGCGTTTGTCGAGGCGGGCGGCTACGCGGATCGGCGCTGGTGGACGCCCAGCGGCTGGGCCTGGCAGTCCAGCCTCAGGCGCGGCGAGCCCGACTACTGGCACGACGAGCGCTTCGCCGGCGATGATAAACCGGTCGTCGGCGTTTCCTGGTTCGAGGCGCTGGCCTTCGCAACCTGGGCCGGTGCCCGCCTGCCAACTGAGGCCGAGTGGGAGCGCGCCGCCAAAGCCGATACCAATCACTTATACCCGTGGGGCGGGCGCTGGGATGCCGGCCGTCTGCACGCGGGTGCCGGCGATGTCGGAACCTACGCCCGGGGCACGGCTCCTGTCGGTCTGTACTCGCCCGGCGGCGACGGGCCGTTCGGGCATCAGGATCTGCTGGGCCAGGTCTGGGAATGGTGCTCGTCGCTGTATCGCGAATATCCCTACAATCCCGGCTTCAACACCGGCGATTTTGCCGCGCGCGAAGATCTCCACGATCCGGGCCGGCGGGTGCTGCGCGGCGGCAACTGGAGCGATGGTCGCTACTGCGCGCGCACGACCTATCGCTACCATTATCCGGCGGGATTTACCGATATTAGCGTTGGGTTTCGGCTGGCGCAGGATCTGACGCCGTCGCCGCCGGTGCCCAGCGCGCCGCCGTACGAGCTGCTGATCTACGGACGCTCGACCTTTTGCCCGGATCTTGTCAAGATCAAGCGCTACCTGTTCGCGCGCGGCGTGGCCTATCGCCAGGTGAATGTCGACGAGGAGCGTCACAGCGCGCAGGCGCTGGAGTCGCTGATCTCCTCCCGCACCGTGCCGACAGCGGTGATCACGGCGACCGGCTCGCTGCTGCCGGTCGCAGCGCCCGCGCCGCTGCCCGAGGGCCAGGAGCCACGCAACTTCGATCGCGAGACGCTGGTGCAGGAGCCGGACGAGCAGACTTTGGCGCGCTGGATCGAGCGCTATCAGATACCGCACAGCGCGGCGGGCTAGAGGAGCGCTGCGCCGATGGAAGAATCCGCCAAGTCTGTGATCGCCACGCTGCCGTTTCACCTGCCCGCCGACGATACGCTGCCCTTCGAGATCGGACGGCTGGAAACGACGCACTCGCTGCGCAGTGCCGCCCGGCCGCATCGCCACCGATTCTACGAGATCATCTGGGTGCGCGACGGCAGCGGCCTCCACACGATCGATTTTCAGGATCACCCGATCGGCCCGCGCTCGCTGTTTCTGCTGTCGCCGGGACAGGTCCACGCCGTGCGTATCGACGCGCCGCTGTCGGGCTTTCTGATCCTGTTTACTGCCGATTTCCTGGGCCTGGACGCGACTCATCCTCGGCTGCTGGCGGCGCTGCCGTTCTTTCGCGCCGGACTGGTGAATCCAGCGCTGACGCTCGCCGAGTCCGAGGCCGCAAACCTTCAGCATTGCAGCGAGCATCTCGAAGCCGAATTCGGCACCATGGCGCCGGCCCGACCGGAGATGCTGCGCGCGTATCTTCAGATTCTGGTTCTGACTATCAGCCGGCTTGTGAGCGCGCGCCAGCCGGCTGCGACGGGCGCGCCGACGCCTGTGCAGCAGCAGTTCGATCAATTGATCGAGCAGCACTACCGCCGAACGATGCGGGTCGCGGAGTACGCCGATATGCTGGCCCTAACGCCCGGCCATCTCAACGAGTTGGTTAAGAGTGCCAGCGGCCAGACCGCCAGCGCGCGCATCGCGGAGCGCGTGGTGCTTGAGGCCAAGCGCCTGCTCGCCCACAGCGATCAACAGGTCGCGCAGATCGCCGCCGAGCTAGGCTTCGACGATCCGGCTTATTTCGGGCGTTTCTTCCGGCGCCACACCGGCAAGACGCCGGGCCAGTTTCGGGTCGCCATCCGCGAAAAGTACCAGGCCGACCGCTAAAACGCTCTCGCCGTGGCCGGCTCTCTGTTCTATGATCTACTTTGTTCTTTGTTTCGCTGTTCTTTCGAGGGCGTCATGACTATTGAAATCCAGGCTCCCGCGCGGGCTAACAACATCGATAATCAACAGTACGACCATTCGGCAAATATCACCTACCACTGCACACAGTGCGGCCGTGCGATCTTTCGCGCCGCCGACATCATCGATCGGGTGACGCTCTGGGATCTGACGGAGTACCAGGCTGAGTGCTTCGCGATTTCCCGCGCGATCGACATCGACGGCCTGGAGCGCTACGATGCTTCGCTCCACGAGGGCTGGTACTGCTGCCGCTTCATCCTGATGCGCATGGTCGTCGATAAGTTCGGCACCGGCGACGATCTGCTGGTCTACACCGACTCGGTGGTCGCCGTGCCGGAGGGCGAGAGCGTGAAGACCGCGCACGACACCAAAGGCCAGATCAAGCTGTCCAGCCGCGACTACGACGCGTTTCTGGCGGCGCCGCAGCTCAAAGAAAAGCTGATCTGGGTCAAGTATGGCGCGATCTGGTGCCCGCCCTGCCGGCTGATGGACTCGGTTTTTGCGCGGATCGCCGAGGCCGGCTCGCTGCCCGACGTGGTCTTCGCCGAGGTCGACGTCGACGAAGAGCAGGCGCTGGCCGAGCGCTGGGACAACAGCGGCGTGCCGTTCTCGGTCTTCTACTACAACGGTCGTCAGGTGGAGATCACAGGCTCCGGCGTGCCGGTGATCCAGGGCGGGCTGGTCGGTGGGCTGACTGCGGCGCAGGTGATACGGCTGGCGACTGCGGTGCTGGAGCAGGCGCGGCAGGGCCATTACAGCGTCAGGATCGGGTCATCATAGCGACAAATTCACAGGCACGAAACTGCCCGCCGCGCTTTCCTCGCAGGAAGACGGCGGGCAAACTGTTTAATTGCTTGAGCAGCCTACTGGTGCAGCAGCACGACGAGCGAGCGCGCCCGCACGGTGTAGACCGCAGCTGTGAGCGGCGTCTCGCTGCCCGGCTCGGCGATGTCGGCGGGGCTCGGTAGCGCGGTATCGACGACGCGCAGCCAATCGCCGGGCTGTCCCTCCTGAACGGTGAAGTCGAGATCGTGCCAGTACGCGTTGATCATCACGTAGATGTCGCGATCCTGTTCCGATGCGCCATGCACGCAGAAGGCCAGCGTGTGCGACGTCGGCGACATATCCGCATGCTGTCCGACGCCGTACCAGCTCACCTCTTCGCGCCAGTAGCGGCTGCGGCTCAGCGATGGATGCGCTTTGCGGAACGCGATCATAGTTTTGAAGAAACGGAAGATGTCCTGATTCTGCTGCAATAAATCCCAGTTCAGCCAGGTGATCTGATTATCCTGGTTGTAAGGATTGTTATTGCCCAACTGCGTGTTCATAAACTCGTCGCCGGCGCAGAACATGGGCGTGCCGTTAGACAGCATCAGCAGGCTGCAAAAATTCTTGATCTGCTGTCTCCGTAGCTGCATGACCGCCGGCGGTACCTGAGCGTCGCCCTCCCAGCCGCAGTTCCAGCTCAGATTATCGTCGCTGCCGTCGCTGTTATTGTGGCCGTTAGCGGCGTTGTGCTTGGCGTTGTACGCGACCAGATCGTACAAGCAGAAGCCGTCGTGGGCGGTGATGAAATTAATGCTCTGGAAAGGATGATAGCTGTCGGCGAGGCCGTCGGGAAACAGATCGTCGCTGCCGTAGAGCCGGCACATCAGATCGGGAACTTTGCCGTTGTCGCCCTTCACAAACGCGCGGATGTCGTCGCGATACTTGCCGTTCCACTGCGCCCAGGTCAGGCCGGGAAAGCTGCGCCCAAGCTGGTAGCTGCTGATGTCCCAGGCTTCGGCGATCAGGCGAATACCGGCGAAATCGGGGTCGGCGCTGATCTCGGTGATCACGGCCGGATCGTCGAAGTTGACATCGCCTTTGCTGGTGCGGGTCAGGATCGAGGCCAGATCGAAGCGAAAGCCATCGACCTGCATCTCGTCGAGCCAGAAGCGCATGCTGTCGATCACGAGCTTGCGCACGTTGGCATAGCCGCAGCGCAGGACGTTGCCGGTTCCGGCATCGTTGCGGTAGGTCAGCCCATCCGGCTCCAGCAGATAGTAGGAGCCATTGTCGATGCCGCGATAGCTGTAGGTCGGCCCATCGTCGCCGGCCTCGACCGTGTGGTTGTACACAACATCCAGGATCACCTCGATGCCGGCCGCGTGGCAGGCCTTGACCATCGCCCGGAACTCGTCGAAGGCCGCGCCGGTCTCCTTGGAGCTGGCGTATGGCTGGTGCGGCGAGAAGAAGTGCAGCGGCATGTAGCCCCAGTAGTTGCGCTCCTGCGGATCGTACTGAAAAACCGGCAGCAGCTCGATCACGGTCACGCCCAGCTCTTGCAGATACGGAATCTTCTCGATCAGCCCGGCGAAGGTGCCGCGCGCCGCCGCCGAAACGCCGGAGTTGTCGCGGGCAGTAAAGCCTTTGACATGCACCTCGTAGATGATGGTATCCGAGGTGTGGCGCGGAGCCGGGACGCCGGACCAGTCGAATGCGGTCTTGGGGGAATCGATAATGCCCAGGGGCGCTGCGCCGGCATTTGAGCCCGAGCCTTTGGCGGCGGCACGGCTGAACGTCGGCGGAAAGAAGACTTCCCTGGCGTAAGGATCGAGCAGGATCTTTTGCGGATCGTATCGCCCGCCGCTGGCTGCGTCGTTGGTGCCTGCCACCTGGTAGGCATAGTATTTCGCGCCGCCCAGCTCGGCGACCGGAACGCGGCAGTGCCAGACCCGCGCGGTTTTGTGCTTGAGATGGCTCAACGCTGTCTGGCGCACCGGATTGGCCAGATCCTGCTCGGTGTATAACAGCAGCGTCACATTCGTCGCGTGACGCGCGTAGAGCGCAAAATTATACGCCTGCTCGTCCTCGATCCAGGTCACACCTAACGGAGCCGGTACGCCCTCGGCAGCCGCCCATCGATTCATGCGATCCTCCTGATTAAGACGACAAGGACGCGCCGATTTGAGAATGGCCCGTCCCTGCGTTTCTGCGTGCGAACGAATCAGCGCCTAATCGTAGCCGCCGAACATAAACAGCGAGATCGGCTCGTCGGTGGGATTCATCAGGCCGTGCAGATTGCCGCCCTTGAGCATGGCGAAATGTCCCGGCAGCAGCGTGCGCAGCTCGATGCAGCGCTCACGATCGGGCAGCTTGCACCAGTCGCCGACCGCCATCAGGCCCTGACCCTCCATCATGAAGAAGATCTCCTGGTTGTCGCGGTGGCGGTGCAGGCCGATGCCGCAGTTGGGCTGCACGATATGCAGATCCATGTAGTCGACGGCCATAAAGTTTTCGCGCTCGCCGCCGTGGTTTTTCGAGCCGAAGGCGTTGAAGTTCCACGGCTCAAGCGTACGGCCCAGCTCGTTGCTGCCCGCGTACCGGCCGTAGTTCGACAGCAAGTTGCGATACTCAAGGAAGCCGACGCCGCCGTGCGGATTCGTGCTCATGCCGACGGCCAGATAGTTATTCCAGCCGCGCACGACCATGTTGAAGGCGTAGGTATAGTTGGCGCCGCCCTGCGAGTCCCAGATCTTGGCGCTGTCGTCGGCCCAGGCGAGCTGCACCACCAGCGGCAGGATCGGATGCATCGAGTGGTCCGTCGCGACCTGGGCGATGTACTGGTCGTCCAGCCCTTCGCGCCGCCATGTCGAGATGTCGCCGCGCACGAGATCCGGCCGTGCTACCAGCTCGCCGCTGTCGATCGCGGCCTGGCCTTTCTCGTCGAGGCGGTTGCGCAGATCCGAGCCGGGATAGCTCCACAGCTCGATCTCATAGCGATCGCTGAGCTGGTTGTAGGGCACGCTGATCAGCGAGGGCGTGACCGCCGCGCCGACCTTGAGCCACAGCTTGACTGATTGGCCGAGCTTGTAGCTGGTCGCCGCTGCCAGCCGCGAGTCGGGGCCGGCCCGGTAGGAGAGCCGCAAAAAAACGCCGGTCCAGTCGCCAAGCGTGACATAGCCGCGCACCAGCTGAGTATCGCCGGTGCGGAAATCGCGCACATTCTGCTTCTGGAAGTCGGTTTTAATATCCTGCTGCCGTGGATCGGTGAGCGTGGTGTTGGGCGCGCTCGGCCCGTACAGATCCAGCGTCTCGAACGGGAACAGATACTGCAAGGACTCCGTCAGGTACCACTCGCGCCCGGCCGCCAGCCGCACGTTCTCCATCACATCCACGAGCTTGACCAGCGAGTTGCCCCGGTTGTAGTTGGGCGTCGTGCCAGGCTCGACCTGAAATACACTATCGGCGTGAACAATCTGCATAAAGCTTCTCTCACAATCGGAAGAACAGCGGAGCAAAGAACAAAGCTGAACTCATTTGTTCCCTGGTTCCTTTGTTCCTTTGTTCTTGCTTAGCTCGCGTGGTACAAGAAGGCCACGAACTTCAGCGGCTCGGTGCCGTTATTGCGAATGCCGTGAATGCCGCCGCTCTTGGTGTAGATCACGCTGCCCGGCTGGACATGCACCTCGCGACACGGCTCCGGGTCGAGGCCATAGATGTAGCGCTCGACGATCGGATGATCCGCCAGCGCGGGATCGTCGTTCTCGCCCATGTAGGCGATGCCCTCGCCCTGCGTGATGTAGTACAGCTCCTCCGAGCCGATATGCCGGTGCGTGCCTTCGACGGCGCCGGGCGGGATCGTCACCTCGTGGAAGAAGACCACCGAGCTGCCGAGCTGCCGCTGGATCAGCCAGCGCATTTCGATAACATTGTCGTTGCGCTTGTCGGGATTGTCGGGATACATCATGCCGTTGAGGTAGCGCACCGGATCGATCTTGCCGGCATCCTGGATGAACCAGCCGCGCTGAAAATCGATCAGGTAGTTCTCGTCGTGCACGGTGTTTTGATCGGCGCTGGGCTGCTGCGTCTTCGGCTCCTGGTGCGAGCTGCTGTAGTTGTTGTCCCACTGCGGATTGGTGATTGCAAAGCCGCGCGGCAGATCAATATCGTTTTCACGGAAGGCCAGCTCGACCTGCCGGACGGCCTTGATGTCTTTGAGGCCCGGCGAGAACGAGGGCAGCCGTGTAATGCTGCGGTTGTAGCCCATGATGTTGAGCACGCGGAAGTTGTGGGTACAGCCCGGCGGCGGCTCCAGCGTGTCCCAGATTTCCACCTGGTACGCGCCGATCAGGCGATCGAAGTGCATCTTGATCGTGGCGTCGGCGGTGAGGCTGGCATCTGCCGGATGAATTTTGACCCAGACCATCAGTTCGGTGCCCAGCCGCCGACCGGCCTCACGCACGACTTCCACCAGACGACCGGCGCGGTAC
>DASWTQ010000401.1:0-16523 GCA_036402055.1 Herpetosiphonaceae bacterium | reverse complement strand
CGCATACAACTAGCGCGCGAGATCGGCGTTCGGCGCTTGATTGCTGATCACGATCTCGCCATCGCGTGTAATCTGTACCGGAACACGCCTCAGATCACGGTTCGATGGACCACGCACATAGCTACCCGTGATGGTGTACGCCGAGCCGTGGCAAGGATCGATAAACCGCTGCTCATGCATCTGCCACGAGACCGGGCAGCTGCTGCGTGGATCGCGCTGCACGAAGGCCAGGATCTCAGTCTCGGATGGACGAACCAGATAAAAGGAGAGATTGGTAGTCCAGGAAACGTAATCCTGACGATTTGCCTGCGGCACAGGCTTAACGACGATCGGCCAGCCCACGGCCAGCTCCCTGACATTCCCGAGGCGCGGACGCGTATCCGGTCGGCGGAGAAACCAGAAGCCAAGCACGCCCATCGTGAGCAATAAGATCGCCGAGCAGACGAGGCCAACATACACCCAACGCTCACGTCGCCGCCCGATCTGCGTTTCTGCATCGATCATTATGTCGTCCTCCCTTGCGCGGAACGTTGCGTCAAGCATACACGCCAGCACAGGCAGGAATCATCAGTCAGCGTCCGTAGATCCACATCGGGTTTGTAAACCTCGTGTCGCATGTCTACGCGATCGAGCTGCCAGGCGGCTACAGCTCGCGCACGCCGTCCGCCCCACCGACGATCACCTGATCCGCCAGCCCGATAAACAGGCCGTGATCCATCACGCCGGGAATCGCCCGCAGCGCCGCGTCGAGCTGCCCGGGATCGTGGATCAGACCAAAGGGCGCGTCGAGAATAAAGTTGCCCTCGTCGGTAATCAAGGGCTGCGCGCCGTCCATGCGCAGCACGGGCCTGCTGCCGAGTCGTTGCAGTGCGGTCTCGGGAATGCGCCAGCCGAACTGGACCACCTCGACCGGCACGGCCCAGCGCGCGCCGAGCGTCTGCACCAGCTTCGATTCGTCGACCACGATTAGCCTGTGCTCGGCAGCCGCCAGCACGATGCGCTCGCGCAGCAGCGCGCCGCCGCCGCCTTTGATCATGCTGCGCTGCGGATCGATCTCGTCCGCGCCGTCGATCGCGAGATCCAGCTGCGGCATTTCGTCAAGCGTGGTGATGGTCAGGCCGGCGGCGGTTGCGGCAGCCTCGGTCCAGCGTGAGGCGACTACAACCCGCACGTCGCGCAGCTCACCACTCGCCTGGCGCTCGCCCAGCACCGCCGCGATCAGATTGACCGTCGAGCCACTGCCCAGGCCGAGGCGCATCCCGGAGCGAACCTGCTGAGCAGCGTGGATCGCGGCGCGCTGTTTGGGAGAAAGCTCACTCATGGCTCGACGTCAATTCCCCCGCGATCGCCTGATCGAGCAGCCAGATCACGCTGCCTGGCTCAGGCGCGATCAGCTGCGACGGCAGCTCGTCGGTCTCCCTCGGACCTTCCAGCACGCGCTTGAGCGTCTCGGCTTTATCCGCGCCGGCCGCCAGAAACAGCACCTCGTGCGCGGCGTTGATCAGCGTTTTTGTGAAGGTTATTCGGCGCACATGGGGCTTGAGCGGCGCCTCAGGTGTCGCCACGACCAGCTCATCGCCGGCCTGAAGCTGCGGGCTGTGCGGAAAGAGCGAGGCCGTGTGACCATCGGGGCCGAGGCCCAGCAGCAGCAGATCGAAGCGCGGCGGTGAGCCCGGAACCGTGGAGCGGATCACGCGGGCGTAGTGCTGCGCGGCGGCATCAAGATCCTCGACCTGGCTCAGCATCGGCCTGATGTTCTCGCTGGGGATCGGCACCTGCGTCAGCAGCGAGTCGTGGGCCATGCGGTAGTTGCTGTCGGCGTGCTCCAGCGGCACGGCGCGCTCGTCCGACCAGAAAACATCGGTCTGCGACCAGGGCATCTGCGCGCTCAGATCGGACTGTGTCAGGCGCTGAAAGACCGCGCGCGGCGTGGAGCCGCCCGAGAGCGCGATCGAGAAGCGTCCGTGATCGTCGACGGCTGCGCGAGCGCGCTCCACGATATGGTGGGCTGCTGCATCAGCCAGCGCGGCCGGATCGGTAAAGACTCGAATCTGCGGAGTCATACGTTCCTTCTTTACTCACGGGCGCAGTGTAGCACATGTTGAGCAAAGGGATGAGGAGCGGCAGGCCCTCACCCCCGGTGCTAAAGCACCACCCCCTCTCCCGTTGCGACAGGCGAGGGGGTTTATGGTACTTCCTTTTGTTCTCGGTTCTTTGTTCTTTGTTCGTCCCCGGTTCTTGGTTCTTGGTTCTTGGTTCTTGTTTATGCTTCGTCGCCGCGAACCGCCACCGTCGCGCGCCATTCGAGCAGCCGCAGCAGGCCGTTGGCCAGCGCCGCCAGCGCAGCGGCAGCCAGCGCGCCCGCGATGATGCGATCCGGCGATCGGCGGGAGACGCCCTCGAACAAGATGCGGCCCAGGCCGCCGGCGTTGATCAGCGCCGCCACCGTCGCGATGCCGATGATCGTCACTGTGGCGATGCGAATCCCGGCGATCATGACCGGCAGCGCCAGCGGCACCTCGACGCGGATGAAGCGCTGCCAGCCGTTCATGCCCATACCGCGCGCGGCCTCGACAATATCGGGGTTGACGCCGTTGAGCCCGACCACGATGTTGCGCACCAGGATCACCTGGGCATAGATCACCAGCACCACGATCGCCGTCGTCGCGCCGAGACCAAGAAACGGCACCAGCAGCACCAGCAGCGCCAGGCTTGGGATCGTGTAGAGCACGTTGAGCACGCTCATCAGCGGCGATTCGAGCCACTTGATGCGGTTGATCAGCACGCCCAGCGGCAGCGCGATCAGCAGCGCGATCAGCAGCGCGATCGCCGTGAGCCGCAGATGCTCGCCGAAGCGCGTCGCGACGACATCGAAGTTATTGAGCAAATATTGCATAGCTAGCGCATCCGGGAAGACTACGAGCCGGCGACCGGCGCGCTGGCGCGCCGCAGCACATGCTGCATCGTATCAAAGGAGAGCTGTCCAACCACCTGCTGCCGCTCGTCGACAACCGCCAGCGAGTCCGTGCCTGCGCTGAGCAGCAGCGAGAGCGCCGAGCGCAGATCGTCCTCGACGTCGATGCGCGGCCCGGCAGCACCATCTTGCCGTGAAGTTTCGGCGGCGCTGATCACGCTCTTGACCTTGATCAGACTGAGATGGCGCAGCATATCGTCGGCGTTGACCAGCTGGCCGACAAAATCGTCGGCGGGCTGCGTCAAAATCTTGAGCGGCGTATCGAACTGAATAATATGGCCTTTGCGCATCACAATAATCTTGTCGGCTAGCCTCAACGCCTCGTCGACGTCGTGGGTCACAAACAGGATCGTCTTGTGGAGCTTACGCTGGATCGACAGCAGCTCGTCTTGCAGGCGTGTGCGCGTGATCGCATCGATCGCGCCGAACGGCTCGTCCATGAGCATGATCGCGGGATCGGCAGCCAGCGCCCGCGCAATCCCGACACGCTGCTGCTCGCCGCCCGAGAGCTGGCGCGGATAGCGCTTGCGGTAGTCGCGCGGTAGTCCGATCAGATCCAGCAGCTCGTCGATGCGCGGGTTGATGCGCTCCGGCTTCCAGCCCAGCAGCCGGGGCACGACCGCGATATTATCTTCGATGCGCATGTGGGGAAACAGGCCGGTCTGCTGGATCACATAGCCGATCTGCCGCCGCAACGCCGTTACCGGCACCTGCGAAACATCCGAGCCGTTGACCAGCAGACGACCGCCGGTCGGCTCGTACAGCCGGTTGATCATCTTTAGCAGCGTGGTCTTGCCGCAGCCGGACGGCCCCAGCAGCACAATGAACTGGCCCTGCTCCACCGAGAACGAGCAGCGATCGACCGAGGGCGAGGCCGCGTTGGGAAACTGCTTCGACACATCCTCGGCGACAATAGCAAAAGTGTTTGTCATACTCTAGCCAAGCAGCGCAAAAGGCGTGACAGTCGCTCCACTGCCACGCCTTTCGAACGCCTCAGTTATTTGATTAAGCCCTGCTCGGTCAAGAACTGCTTGGCAACATCGGCCGGCTCTTTCTTGTCGGGGCCGTCCACGGCGTAGTTGAGATTAGCCATGGTCTTGGCGTCGGCAAGCTTGGGAGCCAGCGCGTTGAGAATATCGGCGATCTGCGGGTTGGCGTTCAGCGTATCCTGGCGGATTACCGGCGCAACCTGGTAGGGCGGATAGAACTGCTTGTCGTCTTCGAGCAGCGTTAGATCCAGGCCGCCGATCTCGCCGTCGGTGCTGAACGCGACGACCACATCGATCTCGCCGTTGGTGAGCGCGCCGTAGCGCAGCGACGGATCGAGCTGCTTGTTGTCTTTGAACTGGAAGCCGCCGTACGCGGTCTGCAAGCCCTTGACGCCGTCCTCACGCTCGAAGAACTCGGCAGGACCGCCCAGGATCAGATCGCCGGCCTTCTGCGACAGATCCGAGTAGGTCTTGATGCCCAGCTCGTCGGCGCGGGCCTTGGTCATCGCCAGCGCCTGGTTGTTCTCGAAGGGCGACGGATCGAGCCAGGTGATCTGGAACTGCTTCTCGTACTCGCTCTTGACGGTGTTGAAGATCTCCTGGCGATCTTTCTGCGCGGGCAGCTTGAGGATCGCCTGCAAGCCCGTGCTGGTGTACTCGGGATACAGATCGATCTCGCCGTTCTTGAGCGCCTCGTGCGCCACGGCCTCGCTGGCCAGGCCGAAGTTTTCCTCGACGGTAAAGCCGTTGGCCTCAAGCAGCTGCTTGTACATCTCGCCCCGGATGAACTCTTCGGTGAAGTTCTTGGAGCCGACTTTGATCGTCGCGCCGCCGCCTGCGGGCGAGGCAGCCGCGCTGCCTGAGGGTGAAGCTGCCGCGCTGGCTGAGGCCGCCGGTGATTGATCTGTAGTAGCTGAGGTTTGTGAGGTTGCCGTGCCGCTGGTCGATCCGTCGGTTGTCGTGCCTGACTGACCACAGGCGGTCATGATAAAAGCCAGGACGAGCAGCAGGCCCAGAATGCGGGACCACGAACCTTTGTGTTGCATAGAAGTACCTCTCATAAGAGCTAGAAGTGCCAGATCCATTACCTGGCAGAGACGGACGCGGCGCGCTGCATTCCGGCGAGGAGCGCATCGGCCAGAAGTGCCAGCAGCGCAATCGGGATCGTGCCGGCCAGCGTAATGCCCAGATTGTTGACGGCAAAGCCGCGCTGGATGAACTCGCCGAGGCCGCCGCCCGCGATGTACGCGGCCAGCGAGGCGCTAGCGATCACCTCGATCGTTGCAATTCGCACGCCAGCAATCACCACCGGCAGCGCCAGCGGAAACTCGACCGAGCGCAGCACCTGCGGAGCGGCCATGCCCATGCCGTAGGCCGCCTCGATCACCGCACGATCGACGGAGCGAAAGCCGGCGTAGGTGTTGATCAAGATCGGCGGGCAGGCCAGCACGGTCAGCGCGATCAGCGAGGGCCGAAAGCCAATCCCGAGGTAGGGCAGCGCCAGGAAGAGCACGGCCAGACTCGGCACGACGCGCAGCGCGTTGGCGACGTTGATCACGGACTGCGCCACGGCGCGGCGCCTGGCGGCCCAGATGCCGAGCGGCACGCAGATCACCAGCGCGACGACCAGCGCGGTCACACTCAGCTGTAGATGCTCGACCAGTGCCTCGCCAAAGGCCGATTGATTTTCGCGAAAGTAGGCGAATGCTCCCCGTAGCTCGTCCATAGCCTCCACACTGCTTCAGGATGGCTTGCAAAGGTGCGCCGTCAAGCGAGGGGGCCTCAAGCCTGCGTCCGCTGCTTCTGCTGTCCAGCGCGGGGACGAAGTGCAGCGTTGGTTGCGCACCCAACATCCTTTACATCATAGCACCATTCCGCAACCGCACCCGAAATCGACAGAGAGTTGCAAGGTGGGCGCTCACGCACAAACAAAGGAACCGGGTGCCTTCTGGGCGCACAAGGGAACAATTTGACTGGCCCTCATCCCCGGCTCGCAAGCTCGCCACCCCTTCTCCCGCTGCGGCAGGCGAAGGGGAATGGCGGTACTTTCCTTTGTTCTGCTTTCGGTTCTTTGTTCTTTGTTCGTCCCCGGTTCTAGGTTCTCCTTTGTTCCCTTGTTCCCTTGTTCCTTTGTTCCTTCGTCACGGCACTTGCAGCACGATCTTGCCGAAATTCGCGTTCGTCTCCATGTAGCGATGCGCCTCGGCCGCGTCCTTGAGATCGAAGACGCGATCGATGATCGGCCGGACGCTGCCCTGCTCCAGCAGCGGCACTACCTGACGAGCAAACGCCTGAGTCACGGCCAGCTTTTCTTCAAGCGGCCGGGCGCGCAGCACCGTGCCGACGACATGCAGGCGTTTGCGCTGGATCACGCCCAGATCGACCTCGGCTTTAGCGCCGCCCATCAGACCGATCAGTACCAGCCGCCCGCGTGTAGCCAGCGCGTTTAGATTATCGGCAAGATACGCGCTGCCGATGAAATCCAGGATCACATGCACGCCGGCATTGGCAGTATGCTCCGCCGCACCCGCCGCCCAATCGTCGGCGCTGAGACCAACGTCGAGGCCCAGCTCACGCGCGGCGTCCAGCTTCTGCGCTGTGCGCGCCGTGCCCAGGCTCGTGCCGCCGGCAGCGCGGATCAGCTGCACAGCGGCCGTGCCCACGCCTGAGCCGACAGCGTGAACCAGCACGCGCTCGCCGGGAACGAATCCGGCCTGCGTAAACAGCGCGTCGTGCGCGGTCATAAACACCTCGGGCACGGCAGCAGCCTCGATCCAATCAAGATTTTCCGGGATCGGCACGGCCATGCGCTCCGTCGTGAGCACATACTCGGCATAGCTGCCGCCGCCGACCAGCCCAAACACTCGATCGCCCGGCCGCAGCTTTTCAACCAGCGGCCCGACCGCATCGACCTCTCCGGCAAACTCCAGGCCCAAAATATTCTCAGGCACGCCGAACGGTGCCGGATAGCGACCCGCGCGCTGGAGCACGTCGGCTCGATTGAGCGCTGTCGCCCGCACGCGAACCCGAACCTGATCGGCGACCGGCTCCGGGGTTGGCACGTCGTGCAGCTGTAGCACCTGCGGCTCGCCGGGCTGAGTAATCACAATCGCTTGCATTGCTGGCTCCACCAGAACTAAGATAGACGCTCCTTGTACAATACCAGCAAACCGAGAACCAGGAATCAGCCGGAAACAAAAGAACAAAGGAACAAGAGAACAAAGCACAACCAGGAGTTTCTTTCTTTGTTCCTTTGTTTGCTTGTTCCTTTGTTTGCCCGAAGGGCCTCACCATGACAACCGTCTCATCGAATCTCGCGCCGATCGAGGTCGCCGCAGTCAGCAAGATCTTTCCCGGCGGCGTTCAGGCGCTCAACCAGGCCAGCTTCACGATCGCGGAGGGCGAGCGAGCGTGCCTGCTGGGACCCAACGGCGCCGGCAAAACCACGATTATTCGCCTGCTGACCGGCGCGCTCAATCCGACCGCCGGCACGACGCGAATCTATGGCGCCACGGCACGCGAGCCCGCCTTCCTGGCGGCCAAGCGCCGCGTCGGGATTGTGCCGCAGGGGCCGGGCATGTACCGCGACATCAAGGTCGGCGAGTATCTACGACTGGTCCAGCAGCTCTACGGTCGCGGCGATGTTGGCGAGGTCGTCGCGGCGTTTGGTCTGAGCGCGTACCAGGAGCGGCCGATGGCGCTGCTGTCGGGTGGCTACCAGCGACGGCTGGCCCTGGCGGCGGCGTTGCTGCCCGCGCCGGATCTGCTGCTGCTCGACGAGCCGACCGTCGGCCTCGATCCGGTTGCGGCCCGTGAAGTCCACGATTATCTGCGCTCGATGATGGGCGGTCGCACGACGCTGCTGTGTACGCACAACCTGGCCGAGGCCGAGGCGCTCTGCGAGAGCGCGATCATTCTTCAGAGCGGCCGCGTGCTGCTGCATGATCGCATCGAAAACCTGCGCCGCCGCACACAGCCGCAGATCGCGCTGGAGGCGCTCGAAGGGCCGCAGCGGCTGCTGGACGCGCTTACCCGGCTAAACCGTCCCGCCGCGCTGGTCGATGGGCAGGTGCGACTGCCGCTCAACGATCCGCAGCAACAGGTGCCCGAGCTGCTGCGAGCGCTGCTGGCGGCGGGGCTCAACGTGTATGAGTGCCATGCCATCACGCCCAGCCTGGAAGATCTCTTTTTAGACATCGTGGGAGGTAGCCATGATCGCGCGTGAGGTTCGCATTCTGATGGCCAAAGAGTGGCGGCATCTACTCCGCAGCCGGGGCGCGATGCTGACCGCGCTCTTTTTGCCGGTGCTTTTTCTGCTGATTATTCCGGGCACGCAGATGCTGGCGCTCACCGCAGGCGCGGACCTCAGCAACAACCCGCCGCTGCCCGCCGACGCAGCGCTACCGCCGGGACTGGCCGCGCTCGAAGATGATCCTAAGGCGGTCATGCGCGCGCTGCTGCTGCCGCTCTTCGTGACGATCGGCGGGCTGATGGTGCCGTCGATCACCGCGATCTACACCATGATCGCCGAGCGCGAAAACCGCACGATCGAGCTGCTGGTTGCGCTGCCGGTGCGCATCGGGCAGATCCTGCTGGCCAAGCTGCTGGTGATCGTGATGCTGGCGGGCGGCATCACCTTCACGCTCTTTCTGATCGACGCCGTGATGATCCTGCTGCTCGAAATCGGCTCGCTCAGCTATGTGCTGAGCCTGCTGGTGCTGCTGATCGCGGCGCTGGCCTACTCGACCGCCAGCGCGTTGCTGCTGAGCCTGCTCGCGCGCGACTTTCGCACGGCCAATAATCTTAGCGGCGCGCTGCTGGTGCCGACTATTTTTCTGTGTGTCGGCGTGCTGCTGTTTGTGCCCGGCGGCGGCTTTCAGATCCTGCTGCTGGCGACGATGTTTGTGCTGGCTGCCGTGATCGCTACCGTGATCGCGCTGCGGGTGGTGACCTTCGAGCGGCTACTCCGCTGAGTTCGGATCGACGGGGGTGCGCAGCCGGCTAAGAAACACAAAGCCCACCGTTCCCGCGATCAACGACGCGATCAAGATCGAGAACTTGGCGGCTGACAGCAGGTCGGGATCGCCGAAGCCCAGTGACGCGATGAACAGCGACATCGTAAAGCCGATGCCGGCCAGAATGCCCGCGCCGGTCATGTGGCTCCAGCTCACGCCGGGCGGCAGCACCGCCAGCCCGCTGCGCACCGCCAGCCACGACGCGCCCAGCAGCCCGATCGGCTTGCCCAGCACCAGACCAAAGATCACGCCCAGCGCCACAAACAGCGTCTCGCCGCCAAGATTTCCCAATGAGAGCGTCACACCGGCGTTGGCCAGCGCGAAGATCGGCATGATCAGAAACGAGACCCAGCTATGCAGCGAGTGCTCCATCTTTTGCAGCGGAGCCTGCACCTGCTCGCACAGCTCCTCCAGCTCGATCACCACGCTCTGCTGTCGCTCATCGGTCAGCATCGGCGTTGGCTGAAGATCGCCCTGCTGAAACTCGTGAACCAGCCGGTGGACGCGCTCGACAAAGGTCGGGCCGTCGATGCGGTTGCGCGCCGGGATCGTCAGCGCGATCAGCACGCCCGCGATCGTGGCATGAACGCCGGACTCCAAAAATGCGACCCAGACGATCAGGCCCAGCCCGATGTACAGCGGAAAATTGCGGATGCCAAAAATATTCGCCAGCACCAGCAGCGCCAGCACCACAAAGCCCACGCCAAGCGCCACGAAGTTGATCCCGCCCGAGTAGAAGAACGCGATCACCAGCACCGCGATCAGATCGTCGACGATCGCCACGGCAGTCAGAAAGATCTTCAGCGCGAACGGAATCCGATTGCCGAGCAGCGTCAGGCAGCCCAGCGCAAACGCAATATCGGTCGCCATGGGCACGCCCCAGCCGTGCGCGCCGGCACGACCGACATTGAACAGCATATAGATCGTCGCCGGCACCACCACGCCGCCAATCGCCGCAACGATCGGCAGCGCCGCCGCGCGCAGCTCCGACAGCTCGCCAACGCTGACCTCGCGCTTAATCTCCAGCCCCACCAGAAAGAAAAAGATCGCCATCAGGCCATCGTTGATCCAGTGCAGCAGATCTTCCCGCAGCACGAGCGGCCCAACCGTGATGCCGATCTCGGTATGCAGCAGATCATTGTAAACCTGCGCCAGCCCTGAGTTTGCCACCACCAGCGCCGCCACGGTCGCCACGATCAGCACAATACCGCTGGAAGCGGAGCGATTGATGAACTTCTGCATCGGGCCGAGGATGCGCGCGATCGGGGTGACGCTCCAGTGCGGCGCTAAAAAATTTCGTTGAGCCATTCGCTTCTCCCCATCCAAAAAAATATAGTCCGCAACACAAAAAGAGGCAGCACAACGCAGTGTGACAGCCTCCACCATGCCCGGAATTCAGGTTCCGAGCGCCCTATTCACTTCCAAAATCGGGATCGCCTCTGCTGCAATTGTAACAAAATAGATAGACAATCGTCAATGTGTTCACGACGACCCGCAGCTGCGAGAACGTTCTTCGTTGTCCATTCACAGCTCATCGGATAGCCCAAGCTGATCAAGGATCTGCATATCGATGGGCGGCGGCGCGAGCGGCGGGACATACAGCGTTGAAACAGCGGTGACCGGCGCATGCGGCAGTTGAGCCAGCGCCAGCCAACTGATCAGCGGATCGTTTGTCGGCAGGCCAGGCGCTTCATAGATTGTGACACGATGATCGGCCGGATAGCACTGCCGCAGCCTGGCCTCCAGGATCGTCAGCCCGTGTGCCGGATTCAACGTTGCATCGACCACAGTGCGATGACCGATCACACCGACCTGCCAGAGGATCAACGGCGTCGACGGATCGAAGCGCCGGGGCCGCAGCAAAAAATCCGTCGCCTCGTAGCTCTGGCAGCCGCGCTCGCCAGGGTCAAGATCCAGATCCGCAAACAAACAATCCTCGGCTGAGATTCCCGGCAGCACCGTTACCGCGAAGCCCTCCGCCCGACCCTGCCGCACCAGGTCGCGCGTTGGCGTGACGAAAACGCTTGGATGGCCGTAGAAAGCGGCGCATACATTGTTGCCGGCGCGAACCGCGTCAAGGATGTGCTCGGTTATGGCGCGGTAAACCTCCAGCCGATCGAGCTGTGGAGCGTAGAAGCCGGCCAGCGACTCGACGCATGGATTCAGCGAGCGCAGCCACGGCTCCGCAAGCGCGTGCGGCACCAGAAAAAAAACCTGGTCGGCACTGGCAATCCGCGCCTGCGCCTCGGCGGTGAGCTGAGACATCAGGGTAATGCCCGTGCCGACAATCGCCAGCGATCCGCGCTTCATTGACCAGAAAGCAGTTTCACGAACTCAGCCTCAAGCCTTAATTCCTTCGTCCCAGGGTTGTAGGAACTATCGGGGCCAAGGTCCACTTTTATCGGATCATCAGTTTTCAGCAACACATAATCTAGTGCATAAAATTGTATCTGTGCATCATTGAGGGAAATTCGGTCATTTTCTGATGGCTCCGGCCCAACTGTTTTGATGTGAAGTACCATGGGCGCATCATACAGGTTTCTTGGACCAACATAGCAGAGACGCAGATCGAAAAAGACCCCATTGGTAAGCGAGATATAGCTATGGGGTAATAGCCGGCACACGACACCTCCCGACACGACGTTGTCGACCTTGCTTGCGTTTTGTTCAGCCAGAAAGACGGCAGCACGAGAAGTCAAGGTGACAGGGTTTCCGTTGAGAAGGATAACAGGCTCGGGATCTGTATCGTTGTTGGCTGTGCTTGTGCCTGATACCTGACCAGTATTGACAACGAAGCGTGTTACCGTGCTAATTTCTTGGAGTTTGATTTCCCGTGAAAGTGTGGGCATGCCGCTTTGATCGGCATCCTGTGATGAAAAGTGGAGCAGCAGATGTTTATCCGCTCCCGAAAGTGACGCTCCCTCCTGTTCCAGATACGTGGTTGGGTCTTGCTTATACCGATCGAGCTTCTCTGGATGGTTGACCAGATCCCACATAAACGCAATCAGCTCCATACCACTCCTCCTTACACAACAACTCGATCCCGCGTTCCTTCCCGTTCCGGCTGGCTGATGCCGGCTACCAGGTTCATCACCTCCGCTTGAATGGCTTCGATCGAAGCCAGCTCCGCTTGATTGCCGGTGCTGTGAGCCTGCGGCGGCTGTTCCTCTCCCAGCAGCGCTGCGATATACAGCCGAGTGTCCGCCGTGCAGGCCGGATGCTGCCCCAGCGATCTTAAGAATGCGCGGGCGGTAGCATCTTCAGACGGGCCATTCATCCGCACCCAGAGATCGAGCGCCACGGCCAGGCTCTCGATCATCAAGGGCAGCAGCTGAACACGCCCGGCGATCTGAAGTGTTTGGACTACAGATTGCTGCGCTGCCTGCTCATCGCCGCGCGTCAGGGCGGCGCGTGCCAGATGACACAGCGTCCGGCCGCTCTCGACATCCACGCCCAGATCCTGAAACAGTGCCAGCCCGCGCTGTAGCGCCGCCGTGCTCTGCTCCGGCCGGCTCTCGGCCAGCTCCAGCAGCCCGACGCGATCCCACACCAGCGCCTCGCCGATCCGGTATCCGATCTGCTGCGCCAGCTCCAGGCTTTCCTGATACGATCGACGTGCCTGCTGCACATCCGCCTGCGCCAGCGCGATCATGCCGCGAAACCGCAGCGCGTGCACGATGCCCCAGCGATCGTCTTTGGCCTGGTAGGTCGCCAGGCTGCGCTGCGCCGCCGTCCGGGCATAGCTCCAATCGCCCTGCGCGTAGGCCACGCCGCAGATCGCCAGCAGCGCGTCGCCGCACTTATCCTGATCGCCCTGCTCCTCGGCCATCTGCAACGTCAGCCGCAGATAGTGCAGGGCTTCGGTGTAGGCGCCGCGCCAGTACGCGATCAGACCAAGCTGCCGGTAGATGAACATCAGCTCCGGCGCATCCTCGATCGCCTGAAACGATAGGATGAAGCGGCTCTGCTGCAAGCTTGCCTCGGCAATATCCAGCGCGCCGAGCATATACTGAAACTCCGCGTAGCACGACAGCACGCGCGCCGCCGCCAGCAGATCCGCCTCCGGCGTGTCTTCATCTGCTGTCCAGCCATGCAGCGCGGCGACAGCTCCGCGAAACAGGTAGCAGCCCTCAAGCTCCCAGCCGCGAATCGCGCAGAAGTCGTGCAGCGCGATGCTGTAGTGACCCAGCGTTGCCACATCACAGGTTGTCGCGGCCCACTGCCAGCCGGCGCGAATATTATCGATCTCAGTTTCCAGCAGCTGGATCGCGGTAGGGCCGTGTACACCACGCAGCTGATTCTCACAGCGCGCGGCAAGTTCGGCAAAATACTGAGCATGTGCGGCCTGAATCGCTCTCGCCCGCGCGCCGTCGAGCTGCAATTTTTCCCACGCCAGATGCCGCAGCAGCGGATGCAGCACATAGCGCGTTTCCCCTTCAATCGCCAGCGACTGGAGCAGCGATTTGTCGCGCAGGGCTGCCAGCCGTGCCAGCCGCACCGACGCGATCGTCTCGGCGGCGGCGGCCGTGAAGCTGGCGGGAAAGACCGAGAGCTGCGCGAGCGCGGAGCGCTCCTCGTCGGAGATGAGCTGCCACGAGTAGTCAAAGACCGCGCGTACGCTGCGGTGGCGCTCCGGCAGGTCCGGCATGTCCACCACCAGCATGTCGAGCATGTGGGCGATCTGCTCCACGATCTCGCTGGCTGAACGTACGCGCAGCCAGGGCGTTACCAGCTCGATCGCCAGCGGCAAGCCATGGACGAGCTGGCAAATTCTGCCGATAGCAAGCTGATCCTGTTGATTGTACGCGCTGAAGTCGCCGGCGCCCTGAAGCTGGCCGGCACGCTCCAGAAAGAGCTGCACCGCCGCATACTCCGGGAGCGCCATACACAGCCGCTGCTCCTGCTGCCGCGTCAGAATGCGTGAAGGCAGCGCGGGATGCATCAGGCCACCCAGATCCAGCACCCACTCGTCGCGTAGCTTGAGCCGCTCGCGAGATGGCACCAGGACGCGCAGATCGGCGATGTGCTGAATCAAAGTGCCGAGCGCCAGCCGAGCCGACGGATCGAGCAGCTCGCCGTTGTCGATGATCAGCAGCAGCTCTTGATCGTGAAGCTGTCGGATCACCTGGTCCAGATGTGTGGTGCTGCCGGAGCGCGGGATGTGCAGCGCCCGCGCGATCGCCGTCAGCAGCCCCACATCGTCGATGCGCTCCGTCGTATCTTCACGCACAATCAGCGGGATGTAGAAAACTCCGTCGCTGCACGGGCCAAAATATTCGCCGATGACGCGCCAGCCGGCGGTGAGCGCCAGATGGGTTTTGCCGCTCCCACCCGCGCCGACGATCGACATGAGCCGCGCGTTTGGATCGCAGATCCAGGCGTATAGCCGCGCCAGCTCGTCGGATCGACCGAGGAGCGCCCGCGTACAGGGCGGCAGACTATGCGGCCGCTGCGTGGACATGCGACAGATGCGCCCGTAGAGCGTCTCGGTTGCCGGCTCAGGGTCGAGGCCAAACTCCTGCTGCATGATCTGCCGGCACGCCTGGTACTGGCACAGCGCGGCTGCGCGCTGGCCGTTGCGGGCATACAGCAGCATCAGCTGGCGATGCGCCGCCTCATCCAGCGGATCGAAGCTGAGGATACGCCCGGCCCAGGTGATCGCCTCGCCGTAGTTGCTCCGGGCAATATAGCCGTCTACCAGCTGCCGCATCGCGGCCAGCGCCTGCTGCCGCCAGTATTCCGCCTGCTCCGCCTGCCACTCCGCGAAGCCCCGCGCATCGCGCAGATGGAACCCTTGCAGAAAATCGCCGCGATACAGCGCCAGCAGCGTGGCCAGCGTCTCGACGTCGCACGGCTGGGCGGCTAGTCCGGCTGCCAGCTTCTGCACATCCGACCAGCATGGCACGTCCTGCCGCAGCGCAATCGTCTGGCGGGTAATGTCGAGGAACGGCGCGAACGATTTGCGCAGCTGGTTCAGCGTGAGGCGCAGATTGCCGGCGGCGCGCTCGGCAGGCAGATCGTCCCAGAGCAGCTCGGCCAGCGTTTCGCGCGGCTGCGGCTGCGGGTTGCAGACAAGATAGATCAGGAGAGCTTCGGCTTTGCGGGTGGCGATGTTGGTAACCCGATCGCCTGCAACACGGAAGATTACCCCCCCGAGGAGGCTGAGCTGAAGGACTGGGACACTCGGATGCGTATCGCTGGCTGAACGCATGGCCGCTCCCAATAAAACGATCTTGAAACGATCGCCGGCTATGCTGCGATTGTAGCAAACAGCACATGCATCGTAAAGGAGGCAACCATGGATTAAGGCCACAGGCGGAAGCGCAGATCGCATCACCTGAGATCGCGACTACCTTGGCTCTCGAAGCCAGGGTTTGACAGTGGACTCCACTCGTTGGTAGCTGGATCAATCACATCACCTGAGGAGGATGGCTATGGCACTGCAAAAGATCGGCAAGATGAGCTTGAAGAACCAGGGCGGGTTTGTCGCCAGGATTATGTTCTCCTACCTGCTGGAGAACGGGGAAAAGCGTCTCTCGGAGCACACGGGCGATATTACACTTGGCCAGACCAAAACCGTCGATCCCGGCGATCTGGGTGTCCCCGACGGCAGCGTGGTATGGATGTACGTGTTCGTCGTGTGGGGCCGCGACAATGAGGCCAAGCGAGCATTCTTGTACGAGAAAGGCAATCCGAACACAGCCCACTACTCGATCAGCGGCACAACGCTGGACAATGAGCTGGGCCTGATCGACATCACCCAGACCCAGAGTTTGCTGGCTGCTTAGCCTCAAGATCGCTGCCGCAGCACAAACCTGACACAGGCGTACCCGACACATTCAGCGCGGCTTTGGATGTTGCCGGTACGCCTGTGCTGCGCTATGACCTCGATCTGCGGTACGTGCCAGGGATCGCCGCAAGTAATGTTCAAGATGTTAAGGAGTGCTCACTATGGCTATACCAAAGATCGGCAAGATGAGCTTGAAGAATCAGGGTGGATTTGTCGCCAGGATTATGTTCTCGTACATGGATGATGAAGGCGAGACCAGGCTCTCGGGCCATACTGGAGATATTACGCTCGGCTTCAGCAAAACCGTCGATCCCGGCGATCTGGGTGTCCCCGACGGCACGCTGATTCGCATGTATGTATTCGTCGTGTGGGGCCAGGACAACGAGGCCCGCCAGTCGTTTGTGTATGAGCAGGGCAATCCGGCAACAGCCCACTACACGATTAGCGGCACCACGCTAAACAATGACCTCGCGCTGTCGGAGATGACGGAGTGGACGAATTGGGCCGGCAGTCTGTTTGCCAGCCCGGATGCGATCTTGCGACCGGCCAGCGCCGCCGAGCTGAAGCAAATCGTCGCAAGCCATCCGGGCAGCACGATCCGAACGGCTGGTACGGGCCACTCATGGAGTCCGCTGGTCGTCACGCCCGATATCTTGATCGACGCCACGGGTATCACCGAGAGCGGGCGTAAAGCCTGGCGCTGGCAAAGCAACGGCAACAACCTGGTAACCTATCTGCCGTCCGCGCGCTGGGCC
>DASWTQ010000400.1:0-11798 GCA_036402055.1 Herpetosiphonaceae bacterium | reverse complement strand
GAGCCTACCAGTTCCTAGATAATCAGGTAGATAGAGAACGATCTCAGCTAGACGAGTTGCGCAACGAATGCGATACGAGGCTTCAACCATCTGATCAATCTTGCTGATGGTGATAATAGGTAACGCCTGCGGTGTGTTTTCGCGGCGGATTGTCTGCTCCAGTGAATCTTCGCCATCCATATTTCGATTCGCCGTAAGCGACAACATTCCTTGATGTTGGACGAGATGCCATACTTCCTGATCGGTGCTGTCGCGAGCTAAGCCAGTATCCTCAAATCGGGCCAGGCGCATCAAAATCAAATCGATCCGGTCCTCGGTTGTAAGTGTGGCCCACAACAGCGCTGCCTGGCCTTCGATATTGTGATCCGCCAGTAAGGTGATCACGGGAGATCTAGCTCGGCTTTTCGGGCGCGCAGTTTTGCAATCGCTGCTTCGTAGCCGGGCTTAGGCGGCAGCTCTGCAAGCCGTGCCAGGCGCTGACGATTGCGATCTTCCCAATACGATCGGACTTCATCTGCCTGCTGAAGCACCTGCTGATACTCAGCTTCGACCTCATCGTGATGGGCGGCTATATAGGCTAATACATCGTCGATCTGCTGCTCAGTGAGATTGAGCCAATCTTGAATGAGTTTCGGTGGCCAGTCAGCCTTGATGTAGTCTATAACATCGTAGAGCGTGATCCGAGTTCCGGCAATCGTCAGCCCTCGTTCAGTGCGCACAACCGTTGATTGCGTATCGAGATCTTTCATACTGTACCTACTCAAACCAAAATGCTCTGTTCTGTATAGGATACTATACCAGTCCAAGCAGCATTGATCGGCAGACGGAAGACTTCAGAAGAATCATTGCCGAATGTTAAAAAGCTTGACAACTAACTCAAGATAAGCTATAGTCGTTTCACAAGTGAATACGCGCTACAACGCAAGACTCTTATCCAGAGGGGTGGAGGGACCGGCCCTATGAAACCCCGGCAACCGTTCTGACAACTATAGTCAGGAACTGGTGCCAAATCCGGCAGAGCTGTTCTGGAAGATGAGAGGACGCGCCGGTGCGGCATTGCCATAAGCAAACATCGCTGCCCTGCACACGTACCCTCATCAAAACGATGAGGGATTTTTTATGCTCTCATCGCGCTGATGTTCGTAGTCCTGCCCGATCAGGACGCCTGACTTCCACGGAGAGTTATCATGGCCGAGCAACAATTCACCGGGTTCGACACGCTGGCACTGCACGGAGGACAAGTCGCCGATCCGACGACCGGAGCGCGCGCCGTTCCGATCTACCAGACGACCTCCTATGTCTTCCGCGACACCGATCACGCACAGGCGCTCTTCGCGCTGCAAGAGTTCGGCAACATCTACACCCGCATCATGAACCCGACCAGCGACGTGCTGGAGCAGCGCATCACCCTGCTGGAAGGCGGCGTCGGCGCGCTGGCGGTCTCGTCGGGACAGGCTGCGGAGACGCTGGCGATCTTGAACGTCGCCGAGCAGGGCGACAACATTCTGTCGGCCACCAGCCTCTACGGCGGCACCTATAACCTGTTCCACTACACGCTGCCCAAGTACGGCATCGACGTCAAGTTCCACGATCCCGACAATCCCGAGGAGTTCATCGCCCAGATCGACGATCGCACCAAAGCGGTCTTCCTGGAGACGGTCGGCAATCCGCGACTGAACGTGCCGGATCTTGAGGCGATCGCCAAACTGGCCCACGAGAAGGGCGTTCCCGTGATCGTCGATAACACTGTGCCGACGCCGTATCTGCTGCGCCCGATCGAGTGGGGCGCGGACATCGTGGTACACTCGGCGACCAAGTTCATCGGCGGTCACGGCACCAGCATCGGCGGCTTGATCGTCGACGGCGGCAAGTTCGACTGGGCGGCCAGCGGACGCTTCCCGAACTACACCACGCCCGATCCGAGCTATCACAACCTCAAGTTCGCCGACCTGGGAGCGCCCGCGTTCATCCTCAAGGCGCGCGTCCAACTGCTGCGCGACCTTGGCCCGGCGCTGTCGCCTTTCAACTCGTTCCTGTTCCTGCAAGGCATCGAGACCTTGAGCGTGCGCCTGGATCGTCACTGCCAGAACGCGCTGGGCGTGGCCCGCTTCCTGAGCGAGCATCCCAAAGTCGACTGGGTCAACTATCCCGGCCTGCCGTCGCACCCGTCGTACGAGCTGGCGCAGAAGTACCTGCCCAAGGGCCAGGGCGCGCTGATCGGCTTCGGCATCAAGGGCGGCAAGGCGGCGGGACGCAAGTTCATCGACAGCTTGCAGCTCTTCTCGCACCTGGCCAACATCGGCGATGCCAAGTCGCTGGCGATTCACCCGGCCTCGACCACGCACTCGCAGCTCACGCCCGACGAGCAGGTGACCACCGGCGTGACCGACGACTTTGTGCGCCTGTCGGTCGGCCTGGAGACGCTGGACGATCTGCTGGCGGATCTGGATTCGGCTTTGAGCAAGTCCTAAACGGAGATATTCGGGCGCTGATCTCGTTAAGCGGATCAGCGTCCGATCGCAAACTATGGTAGCCACCTTAAGCGTTGAGCTTGAAACATTGAACACAGATGTCGGCATCGTCCAAACACACTACGCCACCTGGGAAGAGCCGCTGCGGCTCCAAAGCGGCGCGGAGCTAGCCCCGATCACGCTGGCCTACGAGACCTACGGCACGCTGAACGAGCGACGCGATAACGCGCTGCTGGTGATGCACGCGCTCTCCGGCGATGCCCACGCCGCCGGACGGCACGCGCCCAGCGATCGCAAGCCGGGCTGGTGGAACGACATGATCGGTTCCGGCCGCGCGTTCGACACCGATCAGTATTTTGTGCTGTGTGTCAACGTCATCGGCGGCTGCAAAGGCTCGACCGGTCCCAGCTCGCTCAATCCCGCGACCGGACGGCCGTACGGCTCGGATTTTCCAGTCGTGACGATCTCGGATATGGTCGCGGCGCAGGTGCGGCTGCTGGATCGGCTGGGCATCGACACGCTGCGCGCGGTTGTCGGCGGCTCGATGGGCGGCATGCAGGCGCTGGATCTGGTGATCAACTATCCCGAGCGGGCTAAGCTAGCCGTGCTGCTGGCGACGGCGGCACGTCACGGCGCGCAGCAAATCGCGTTCAACCACATCGGGCGGCAGGCGATCATGACCGATGCCAACTGGCGCGGCGGTCACTACTACGATGGTCCGGTACCGGCGGCGGGTCTGGCGGCGGCGCGAATGGTCGGGCATATGACTTATCTCAGCGAGGAGCGCTTGCAGTGGCGCTTCGGGCGCAATCTACAAACGCTGGAGCAGCCCGGATTTAGCCTCGACCCGGAGTTTGCTGTCGAGAGCTATCTCAACTACCAGGGCCGATCGTTTGTGGATCGCTTCGACCCGAACTCGTACCTGTATATCACCAGGGCGCTGGATTATTTCGACGCCGGCGCGGGCTACGACTCGCTGATCGCGGCCTTCGAGCGGGCGCAGGCAAGCTTCCTGATCGCCTCGTTCTCGTCGGACTGGCTCTACCCCCCGCGTGAGTCGCAGACTCTGGCTGCGGCGGCGCAGGCTGCCGGTCGTGATGTCGAATATGTGGAGCTGGACTCGGTTCTGGGCCACGATGCATTTTTGCTGGAATACGAGCGCCTGACACCCTGGATCGCAGATGCCATTGCTTCGGTATAATGACCTGCGACAATGGAGTCTTTCATCTGCTTCGTGTGAGCTACATACGTCCACGACTGCGCGTGGTGTAGCAGCGATGCATCTATCTTTTCGCCAGGCTACCGTATGGAGAGCACAGATGAGGGACAGGCATGGCGCTACATGTTTATAAGTTTGGAGGAACCTCGGTCGGCAGTGCCGAAGCGATCGCCTCGGTGATACGTATCGTTCAATCAGCGACCTCCACCAATCAGATCGCGATCGTGGTCTCGGCTATGAGCGGCGTTACCGATGCCCTGCTGCGCGGCGCACACACCGCAGCCGCCGGCGATGGCGCGAGCTATCTTCAGATCGCCCACGAGCTGCGTCTCCGGCACAAAGCCACAGCCCAGGAATTGATCGAGTCTGAGACCGAGCTACAGGCGCTGGAGGCCGAGACCTATCGGCTGCTGGGCGAGTTTTCAACGCTGTGTCACAGCATTCATGTGCTGGGCGAGCTAACGCCGCGCGCGCTCGACGCGATCTCAGCCCTTGGCGAGCGGCTCAACGCGCCGCTGGTGGCGGCAGCGCTGCGGGCACGCGGGCACGCGGCCGAGGCGATCGACGCGGGCCGGCTGATTGTGACGGACGACCGCTTTGGCGACGCATCGCCGCTCTTCGAGCTGACGCGACAGCAGGTTCAGACAGAGCTGCGTCCGGTACTCGAAACTGCCGCAGTGCCGGTGATCACCGGCTTTCTCGGCGCGACACTCTCGGGCGCGACGACAACGCTTGGACGCGGCGGCAGCGACTACAGCGCGGCGATCATCGGGGCGGCGCTCGACGCGGATGAAGTGGTCTTTTACAAAGAAGTGGACGGCGTGCTCACGGCCGATCCGCGCGTGGTTCCCGAGGCGCGCGTTGTGCGTCGCATCGCCTACGACGAGATCGGCGAGCTGGCCTACTTCGGCGCGAAGGTGCTGCATCCCAAGACGATTCAGCCCCTGGTCGATCGCAATATTCCGGTCCACTTCAAAAATACGTTTAATCCCGAGCACGAGGGCACGATGGTCATGCGGCGCGGCGAGTCCGGCAACGGCAAGATCAAAGCGGTGACGGCGATCCGTAATCTCAGCCTGATCACCGTGGCCGGGCGTGGTATGCTGGGCGTGCCGGGGATTGCAGCGCGGACCTTTACCACTGTCGCGCGGCTGCACGCCAGCGTTCTGATGATCTCGCAGGCATCTTCGGAGCAGAGCATCTGCTTTGTGATCCCGTCGACGTTTGCCGAGGAGGTGCGCGCGGCGCTGGAGGCCGAGCTAGCCAGCGAGATCGCCCGGCGCGACATCGACGGCGTGTTTTTGCAGGATCAGGCTGTGATCGTGACGGTCGTCGGCGCCGGCATTCGCACCACGCCCGGTATCGCGGGCCGCATCTTTGCGGCGCTCGGCGATCACGCGATCAACATCCATGCGATCGCGCTGGGCTCCTCGGAGTGCTCGATCAGTCTGGTCGTGGATGCCAACGACGCCGACGAGGCCGTGCGCGCGATTCATCCACTGACCACTACCACCGCGACTGAGACCATCGAATTGGTCTGACGCCAGCGGCCACGACGCGATGTAACCCCGCTGGCAGCAGCGGGGTTTTATGTATGCCAACGAAAGGAACGATCATGGCTCCCCAACAAAAGCTTCCGGTCGCGATCCTCGGCGCTACAGGTGCCGTCGGTCAGCGCTTTGTCCAGCTGCTGGCGAATCATCCCTGGTTCGAGATCGCGGTGCTCACCGGCTCCGACCGCTCGATCGGCAAGCCCTACGGCGAGGTCGCGCGCTGGATTCTCAACGATCCGATTCCCGACGCGATCGCCGAGCTGGTTGTGCAGCCCACCGACGAGATTGCCGACGTGCCGATCGCGTTTTCCGCGCTGCCTACCGAGAACGCGCTGGCAAGCGAGCCGCTGTGGGCCGCCGGCGGCGTGATGGTCTGCTCCAATGCCTCGTCTTTTCGCATGGACCCGCTCGTGCCGCTGCTGATCCCGGAGGTCAATCCCGAGCATATCGCGCTGATCGAGCACCAGCAGCGGGAGCGCAGCTGGCGCGGCGCGATCGTGACCAATCCCAACTGCGCGACGATCACGCTGGTGATGGCGCTCAAGCCTCTGCACGACGCGTACGGCGTTCGGCGTCTGTTCACCACGACGCTGCAAGCGATCTCCGGCGCTGGCTATCCGGGAGTGGCCTCGCTCGATATTCTCGATAACATCGTGCCGAATATCGCCAACGGCGGCGAGGAGGCCAAGATCGAGAGCGAGCCGCTCAAGCTGCTGGGCACGTTTGCCGACGGCGCGATCCAGCCGGCTCAGATCGGCATCAGCGCTCAGGTGACGCGCGTTCCGGTGATCGACGGTCACACAGCCACGGTCGCGGTCGAGCTGGACTCCACGGCCACGCCCGGCGCGGCGATCGCCACGCTGAGCGAGTTTCGCGCGCCGCCGGTTGTGCGTGAGCTGCCGTCCGCGCCCGCTCATCCGATCGTCGTCCGCCCCGAAGCCGATCGTCCGCAGCCGCGCCGTGACCGCGATCTCTACGGCGGCATGGGCACCACGGTTGGGCGCGTGCGGCCCTGCACCCTCCTCGATCTGCGCTTCGTAGTGCTTTCGCACAACACGATTCGCGGCGCGGCGGGCGGCGCGATCCTCAACGCCGAGCTGCTAGTGGCGGAGGGAGTCGTAGGGTAGGGCGAAGGAACAAAAGAACAAAAGAACAAGGGAACAAAGAAGAACCAAGAACCAAACGAAGCGAACCAAGAACCTAGAACCAAACGAAGCAAACGGCAGAACAAAGAACAAAAAGAAAGTACCTTAATCCCCTTCTCCTGTGGCGACGGGAGAAGGGGTGCCGAACGGAGTGAGGCGGGGATGAGGGCCTGCCAGCGATCAGAACAAAAGAACCAATGAACAAGCGAACAAAAAGTATCCTGATCGTTTGTTCTTTTGTTCGCTTGTTCCCTTGTTTGCTCGCAGGGCTCAGCGCAGACTCAACCCGCAGCGATTGCAGAAGTTCGCTCCCGGCGGATTCGTGTGGCCGCAGTTCGGGCAGGACGGCGCCGCATCTAAACGCGTGCCACAGGCCGAGCACTGCTCCGCGCCCTGCGGATTCGCCACGCCGCACGCGGGACAGGCAACCGTCGGCAGTCGCTGCGTCTTGCCCGTCGCCGCGCCGAAGCTCGACGTGTAGCGCTCGATCGATTGCCAGACGCGGCTTGGCAAGCTGTCCGGCACATCGTCGCCGCCGAAGAGTCCGCCTAGCGGAAAAGCGAAGAAAAACGGCAGCAGGCCGATCAGACCGCCGGCGAAGATCTGAATGTCGTTCTCTTTGTACCATTTCTGCTGGCCCATCGTCACCTGCACGCCATCGCCGATCGGCTCGATGCTCAGCGTCAGCGCCTGGCGCGGCTCGTCGCTGAACCAGCCCGCCTCGCGCTGCCCGATCTGCACCACTACCTGATCTTCCGCGCCCAGCGCCTGCGCGATCGTCGTATCGCGATCCCACTCGTCCAGCAGCGCCTGCGCCAAGCCCTCGGGCTGAACCGAACCGTGATATATTCGCTGCTCCATGGTATCTCCTCGCTCTATGAGCAATCAGCCATTCTTTGCAGGGTAGCGGGCGTAGCAAACCACGTGCCGAAGTGTGGCGCGCAGATTGCATAAAGTTCAGGGCTTGACATACGGGCTAGCTCGTAGTATTTTAAGCACACCTAAAAAAGGAATTGGGAATGCCGCCAGAGAAGTTTAGTAAAAACGTACAGGATTACGTCAAAACAATCTATGCTCTGCAAAACCGGCAGCGTCCGGTCTCCAATAGCGCGCTCAAAGCTCAGCTCAACATCTCCGCACCGGCCGTCAGCGAAATGATCCAGACGCTGGTCAAGCTGAATCTGGTCCACTACGAGCCGTATCAGGGTGTTGAGCTAACGCCAACCGGCGAGCGTGTCGCGCTGGAGGTTATTCGGCATCACCGGCTGCTGGAGCTGTACCTGTACGAGGCACTGGACGTTCCCTGGGATGAAGTTCATGCCGAGGCCGAGCAGCTTGAGCACGCGCTGTCGGCCAATCTCGCGGAGCGCATCGCCGAGCGGCTGGGCCAGCCCCAGTTCGATCCGCACGGCGCACCGATTCCTTCCCGCGATCTGTCGCTGCCCGAGCAGCACGGCGGGCCGCTGCTGGCCGCGCCGCTCAACCTGCCGCTACGAATCGTGGAGGTCGACGACGCCTCGCCCGAGCTGCTGCGCTACCTGGCGACGCTGGGACTGATTCCGGGCCGGCAGGTGATCCTGCGGGAGCGCGCGCCGTTCGACGGGCCGCTGCATGTCCAGGTCGGCGAGCAGATTCATGCGATCGGACAGCAGACCGCGACGGCGATCCGTGTCGAAGAGCTATCGACCAACTAGGTCGAGCTTTTTATTTAGGCCGATGAGTTAAGCAAACCTAAAAGTAAGTTTTAGCATATTAAAATCATAGAGATGGAACAATGAAACAATTACGACGGACAACCTACTTTTGGAGCCTCGGGCTGGTAGCGCTGGCGAGTATGCTGGTGCTCACCGGCTGTGGCACGCCGATCGCGACGGCCGGCGGCGCTGGCATCGACTTCAGCGCGCGCACAATTCAGATCGTGGCGACGACCGGGCACGTGGCGGATGTGGCGCGCAACGTCGGAGGTGATCGTGTGTCGGTCACCGCGCTGATGGGGCCGGGCGTTGATCCGCATCTGTACAAGGCCAGCGCCGGCGACGTGATGACGATTCAGCGCGCGGATGTCGTTTTGTACAGCGGGCTACATCTTGAAGGCCGCATGATCGAGATCTTCGAGCGTCTGGCGCGCACCAAGCCGACCTACGCCGTCACCACCGGCATTCCCGCCGACAAGCTGCGCACACCGCCTGAATTTGCAGGCAGCTACGATCCGCACGTCTGGTTTGATCCGACGCTGTGGAGCTACACTGCCGACACCGTGGCCGAGCGGCTGAGCGAGCTTGATCCCAAGAGCGCGCCGCTCTACCGCGCCAACGCCGATCGCTACAAGCAGCAGCTAGCCGAGCTTGACGAGTATGCGCGCCAGCAGCTGAATAAAATCCCGCCCGAGGCCCGCGTGCTGATCACCGCTCACGACGCCTTTGGCTACTTCGGCGCGCACTACGGCCTGGACGTGCGCGGCCTGCAAGGCATCAGCACCGCCAGCGAGGCCGGAGCCGCCGATGTGCAAGGACTGGCCGAGTTTATCGCCAGCCGCAAGATCCGCGCGATCTTTGTCGAGTCGAGCGTGCCCCAGGCGACGATCGAGGCCGTAAAGGCGGCGGTTCTCGCGCGCGACTACCAGGTCGAGATCGGCGGGCAGCTCTTCTCGGATGCGCTGGGCGAGGCCGGTACGCCTGAAGGAACCTACATCGGAATGTTTCGCGCCAACGTGGATACGATCAGCAAGGCGCTCGCGCCGCAATCATAGGACCATTGTATGGAAGCTACTACAACTCCCGCAGTTGAGATCCACGATCTGACGGTCGCCTACCGTGAGGCGCCGGTGCTCTGGGACGTCGATCTCACAATTCCGCGCGGCACCCTGACCGCGATCATCGGCCCCAACGGCGCGGGCAAATCCACGCTGATGAAAGCGATGCTTAACCTGTTGCCAACCGCCGCCGGCACGATCCTGATCGACGGGCAGGCCTACAACCCGCATCGCCAGATTGTGGGCTACGTGCCGCAGCGTGGCAGCGTCGACTGGGATTTTCCCACCGATGCGCTCGACGTCGTGACGATGGGCCTGTACGGCCGGCTAGGCTGGCTGCGCCGGCCGGGTCGGCGTGAGCGCGAGATTGCGCTGCGCTGTCTGGAAAAAGTCGGCATGGCCGATTTTGCCAACCGCCAGATCAGCCAGCTCTCGGGTGGCCAGCAGCAGCGCGTGTTTCTGGCGCGGGCGCTGGCTCAGGACGCGCAGATCTATTTCATGGATGAGCCGTTCGTCGGCGTGGACGCGACGACCGAGCGCGCGATCGTGACGCTGCTGCGCGATCTGCGCGATGCCGGCAAGACCGTGATCGTGGTCCATCACGACCTGGAAAGCGCGCCCGACTACTTCGATTGGCTGGCGCTGCTCAACGTGCGGCTGATTGCCAGCGGCCCGTTCAAAGCGACGTTTACGCCCGAGAACTTGCAGCGTACGTATGGCGGCAGGATCGCACTGCTGGATCAGATCCAGGGTGCGGAGCCAGTCCACGCAGCCGAAGGAGCGGCGCGATGAATCTGCTCTACGAACTATTCTTCGACTACACCCTACGCAATATCGCGCTCGGCTCGGCGATCCTCGGCATCGTCGGCGGCATCCTGGGCTCGTTCGCGCTGCTCCGCAAGCAGGCGCTGCTCGGCGATGCACTCTCGCACGCGGCGCTGCCCGGCATCTGTCTGGCCTACATGCTGACCGGATCAAAAACCCCGCTGATCCTACTGGTCGGGGCAGGAATTGCAGGCTGGATCGGCACGCTGCTGATCCTGCGCATCATTCAGGAGACGCGCATCAGCGAAGACGCGGCGCTGGGCATTGTGCTGACGGTCTTTTTCGGCTTCGGCATTATGCTGCTGACGTTTATCCAGCACAGCGGACACGCCAGCCAATCCGGCCTCGACAAATATCTCTTCGGCCAGGCGGCGACGCTGGTGCAGGATCAGGTCACGACGATGGCCATCCTCGGCGGCGTGGCGCTGCTGATCGTAGGGCTGCTCTTCAAAGAGTTCAAGCTGATCACCTTCGATCCGGCCTTCGCGGCGACGCTGGGCTTTCCCGTCGACCGGATCGGCGTGCTGCTGACGCTGCTGATCGTGGTGGCGGTGCTGATCGGGCTGCAAACCGTGGGTGTGGTGCTCATGGCGGCGATGCTGATCGCTCCTGCGGCTGCGGCGCGGCAGTGGACCGAGCGGCTGAGCACGATGCTGGCGCTGGCGGCGCTCTTCGGCGCGCTCTCGGGCGTGACCGGCGCGCTGATCAGCATCAGCGATAGCCAGCTGCCCACCGGCCCGATGGTGATCTTAAGCGCGACGGCGATCGTGATCGTGTCGCTGCTCTTCGGCCGGACGCGCGGCATCGTCTGGGAAGCGCTGCGCACACGGCGCAACCGGCGCTCGCTCTTGTCGGCCGAAACACGGCAGGCCGTCGTCTCCCAGCGAGGAGGCCAGCGATGAATCCGATCCTGGTGGTAGTGCTCACCGGCGTGTTCACGGCCTCGGCTTGCGCGCTTATCGGCACGTTTCTGCTGCTGCGCCGGATGGCGATGATGGCCGACGCGATCAGCCATGCGATCCTGCCGGGACTCGTCGCGGGCTACTTCATCGCGCGCGGTCCCAACGTCTGGGTCGGCGCGATCGGGGCGGCGGGCGCGGGCTTGCTGACCGTGCTGCTGGTCGAGGTCCTGCTGCGCAGCGGTCGCGTCAAGCAAGACGCGGCGATCGGCCTGGTCTTTCCGGCGCTCTTCGCGTTCGGCACGTTTCTGGTCTCGAAGTTCTTCGCCAACGTCCACCTCGACACCGACGCGATTCTGTACGGCGAGATCGCGCTGGCGCCCTTCGATCTACTGATCGTCAACGGCTACAGCGTCGGGCCGCAGCCGCTCTACATCCTCGGCGGCATCACGATCATCAACCTGATCTTTGTGCTGCTGTTCTACAAAGAGCTGAAGCTGGCGACCTTCGACGGCGCGTTCGCGGCGACGATCGGGTTCTCGCCGGTCGTGCTGCACTACGCGCTCATGACGATGGTCTCGCTGACCACAGTCGGCGCGTTTACGGCGGTCGGCGCGATTCTGGTGGTGGCGTTCTTGATCGTTCCCGCCGCTACCGCCTACCTGCTGACGGATCGGCTGCCGGTGATGATCGGGCTGTCGGTGGTGGTGGGCATTATCTCGGCGGTGCTCGGCTACGTCCTGGCGATTGTGCTGGACGCTTCGATCGCGGGCGCAATGGCCACGGTGGCCGGGCTGTGCTTTGGGCTGGCGCTGCTTTTCGCGCCGCAGCATGGGCTGTTGGCTAAGACAATGCGCCGGATTCGCCAGCGGAAGCAGTTCGCGACCGAGATGCTGGTGGTGCATCTGGCGCATCACGAGGGCACGCCGGAGCA
>DASWTQ010000399.1:0-5546 GCA_036402055.1 Herpetosiphonaceae bacterium | reverse complement strand
GCAGGCTGGGCGGGCAGCGGCGACTGGACGCAGACGATCACGCTGGACACCGAGTCGACGACCGCCACGATCGCCCTGCTGCCGGCAGCGGCGGCAGACCAGGTGCTGCTCGATCAGGTGGCGTGGACACGCCCGGTGGATCTCGCCGTGGACGAGCGGGGCGCAACGTTCCAGAGCGCGGCCGGGATCTGGCGCTACCAGCTCGGCGAGCTGCGCGACGGCCAGGCGCTCTATGATGTGACCGATCCGACGCAGCCGGTGGCGATCGCCGCCCAGGGCGGCAGCTTTGAGGCCGGGCCGCAGGCCCACCGCTATCTCGTGACCGGCTCCCGGACCCTGCACACGCCCGAGGTGCAGCGACACCAGCCCCTTGACCTCATGAGGCCCCGCCAGGCCGACGCGGTATACGTCGCGCCGGCAGCGTTCCATGCGGCGCTCGAACCGCTGATCGCGCATCGCCGAGCGCAGGGCTACGCCGTCGAGGTCATCGACGTGGCCGCGATCTACGACACCTGGAGCTATGGGGAGGTGGACCCGGCCGCGATCCGGCGCTTTATGCAGCATGCCGCTGCGACCTGGCCACACGCACCCGAGGCGCTCATCCTCGTCGGCGATGGGACGTCAGACCCGCACAACTACCTCGGACGGAACAATGCGAACCACATTCCGCCCTATCTGGCGCTGGTCGATCCGTGGTTGGGCGAGACGGCCTGCGAGCCGTGCTTTGGGCAGCTTGACGGCGACGATCCGCTCGACGACGCCTTGCCGGATCTCGCGGTGGGCCGCTTGCCGGTGAAGACCAAGGCCGAGCTGGTGCAGGTGGTGCAGAAGCTCATCACCTACGACACGGCCCCAGCGGGCGGATCGTGGCGCGGGAAAGCCGTGTACATCGCGGACAACGCCGACGGCGCGGGCGACTTTGCGAGCTTTGCGGAGCTGAGCGTGGCCGAGCAGCCGGAAGGTATTGCGGTTGAGCGCGTGTACTTTCAACCGTCACTGGACGCGCGTCCCGTGAGTGGAAGCATCGCCGATGCTCGCCAGGCGCGAGCGCGGACACTGGCAGCGCTGAATCAGGGTGCGGGCCTCCTCAACTACGTTGGGCACAGCCATGCCTGGCAGTGGGCGGTGACAGACCCGGCTGTTACGCCCTCCTATTTGCTGGGACTGTATGATGTGGATGCGCTGACCAACGGCGAGCAGCTGCCGATTGTGCTGGAGATGACGTGTTTAACCTCGGCCTTTCAGCAGCCGGCCTATAGTGGGACGGCCATCGACGAGCGCCTGGTGCTGCATCCGAACGGCGGCGCGATCGCCACCTGGGGACCAACCGGCTTAGGGATCGCGCATGGCCACGATGCGCTTCAGCGCGGCTTCTACCGAGCGCTGTGGAGCAGGCCAGCCGGCACGGCCACCCTGGGCGAGCTGACGTTGGCCGGCTATCGTGAGCTGTTCACGCGAGGGAGTTGCTGCCAGGACACGCTGCGCACGTTTGCCCTGCTCGGCGATCCGCTCACACGGGCGCGAGTGCAGCCGCTCTCGCGGGTGTGGGTGCCGAGCGTGGGGCGGTAGCGCTGCCCATGTGTCGCGCCGCAGGTGCTGGTCGCCCAGGGCGCAGGCGCACCGCGCTGGTAGCACAACCAGGCTCCGCCCGTCACCTCCTGATCCCATTGACCACTCCCACGGCTCCAGATCGTCAGCAATGGGCGCTCTGTCTTACTCCACAAATACCTGCCGAACTGACCAGAGGTAGCCGAAAATCAGGAACCCAACCAGGGAGAAGCCCAGGGACCAGGGTTCGACCGATGCACCCACCAGCAGGAGAGTCCACACCGCGACTGGAGGAATGATGCCAAAATAGATCAGGCCCCCCTCCCAACTCCACCGCCGTTGTCCGAGGAACCCGAGGCCCAGGCTCAGGCTGATCGGGAACGCGAGGACGATCTGGGGTGACGGCGAAGCGAGCAATGATAGCATCCCCAGGATGCTATTCAGCAGAAACCAGCCGCCGAGCACGGTCACGCCGACGGGGCGGGGCGGTAGGAGTGGTCGGTACGCGGTAGGCAGCACGGATCGCGCTGCCGTCGGCTGCCGTGGTCCTGCCAAGAGCCACCCCCCGTTGGCATACAGCAGGGCCGCACCCGCCCCCCCCAGGCTCACCAGCAGCGCGAACGACGACAGCGTCGCCGAAGCGTGGAACCGCGTATAGTCCTCCCAGAACCACGCATTGCAGAGCGGCCCGTCTATGGAACTGCTCAAGCACGTCTCGTACAGGCCATTCCAGGCGGCGATGCTGAAGGCGAGCGCCAGGCTGGTGCATCCGATGGGCCAGAGGCTCACCACACGCTGGAGCGCCACACTCGCCCAGAGCACGCCGACGAGGGTCACCACATACGCGATCAACCCCCAGAGGTGGAACCAGAGGTAGGGATGCCAGAAGGCGGGGCTGTCCAGGGCCGCCTGGGCAGGACCGACCTGCTGGGCTTGGGTGAGCCAATCCAGGCTGCTGAGGGCGAAGAGGATCGCCACGCTGGCACAGCACAGGGGCCCGATCGTCACGGCGCGCCGGAACCGCACACTCACCACCAGCAGCCCCACCAGCACCACGAGGGAGGCGAGCACGGCCCACTGATGGAACTGGAGATACGCCTGCCAGAAGGCGGCGGTGAGCTGCCCCGTCCCAGCCAGGGTGGACGCCGTGGTGAGCCCCTGCCACGCGGTGCCCCCGCACAGCAGCAGCACGCTCGTCCACACCCCGAGCCAGACGGTCCGGCGCTGGTCCGCCAGCGCCGTGGTGCGCCCCTGCGCGTGCAGGACGACACCGGCAACACTGACCAGTCCCACCGCCACGGCGACGCCCGCGCGCATCCCCCAGTGATAGACCTGGAGATAGGCATGCCAGAACGCCGGACTACCCGGTTCAAGCGGGGGTGTTTCATCAGTCACCACCGGGACCATATCATGGGCGGCTTGACCGGCGTGGACGGCGACGGTTGCGCACACCACCAGCCAGAGGAACACGATTGATCGGGGCAACACGGTCCGCACCAGCGGCATGAACGAGCACATGGGAACCTCCTTCACCGAGCAAGATCATCATCGGGACGTTCGAGAAGGGGGGATATGGCGGATGAATGAACGCGCCTGGACAATATCACGGCGCGTTCCCGCTCCACACAACACCGTCGATCGCGAGGCGGGATCGACTCACCTGGAACAGTACGGTACGCTATGGAGCGAACTTCACCAAACTGTAGGGAGAACCCCGGAATGACCCACATGTATCAAGTGTGTCGTGGCGAGGGATCGGCCGGAGGGCCACACTCGCCCCAGCAGCCCCATGAGCGCCGCGAGGGCAGCGAGCACCGCCCACTGATGGAACTGAAGATAGGCATGCCAGAACGCCGGATCGCCCAGACGGTTCTCCGCGAGGCCGGACGCTGACTACAGCTGGGAGAGTGCTCCGACGAACACGATCCCATACGGGACCGCCACATGGAAATAGAGGCCAAACAGGAACGCGGTCACGCCGGACACGAGCGGCTGTTGCACGCGATTGGTCAGCCCATCGGTCAGCCACGCCGTGAACAGCCAGCAGGGGAGGTGAAACACGATCCATGCCCAATGAAAGCCGCCGAAGGCGGGCACCACGACCGGCAGCAGGACCACGACGCAGAGGGCCAGGAAACTCCCCACGAGACACGCGCGGACGATCTGGGGTGGTTGAGACGTCGATGAAACCATAGGAACCTCCGTGAACGATGCATGCGGGAACTGGTGGCGAGGATAGCACCGCCGACGCTGCCCAAACCAGGGGCGCGGCTGTCACATCCTGTATGATCCTGCCCCGGCACCGGGCGGGCTCCACCGAACCGCCGGATCGGCAGGATCAATGGGCTGCGCAGCGCCCCGGCCTGCTATGCCCGTGCGCGCTGCGCGGCTCGTGGGCCTGCTGTCCCCAGCTCATCCCCGCATGTCGTGTGCACGCGTACAGTTTTTGGCAGGGCTGCCCCTGATGTATCCAGTCCTTCCGCTGGCATGCTGTCCCCAGGCACGCACGGCTCCCCCCAGGCAACTGCGCCCATCCGGCCGTCCCGATCGCGCCGTCGAGCGATCCGCGCTGCTGACCGGATCATCCTGGCATGGTGCGCTGCGTGCGCCGTGTACCCATCGCCCCCCTTGAGCAGGAGCAGGAACGGGTACGCTCCCATCGGCGGCTCCCGGTGCCTGCCACCCGGCTGCGCTGCTGCCGCAGCAGAGCCGCTGTTGTCTGAGGAACGCTTATGAAGATTCACCGTCTGCCCACCTTAACCCCGCGTCAATCTGAGGTGCTCGCGCTCGTCGCGCAGGGGAAGCGCAACCAGCAAATCGCTCGCGCGTTATGTATTACGGAACACACCGTCGAAGCGCATCTCCGGGCCATCTTTCAGAAGCTGGCCGTGCGGACGCGCACGGCGGCCAGTACCTACTACTGGCGCAGTCGCCAGCCCGCGCAAAGTTAACGGATTTCCGGACTAGCGCCGCCCCCCACGGCGCTGCTATAACGATGATGTATCACCGAGGGCGATGCGGGGGCGCACACCCGCGCACCTCGACGAAAACCGTATGGCGGACCAGTGGTTCCAGCGCTGTCGCGACCCGCTGGGGATCGCGCTCGTCCACCTTCGTCGGATGGAGCCGGCGCACCGATGACCGTCGGTCCTGCCGCACCATGATCCACGCCCCCCACGATTCCCCCCGCTCTGTAGTACGTTTAGGAGACAAAGTATGAACATGCAACGAACGCTCACACGCATGCTCGGGGTGCTCGGAGCCAGCGCCCTCTTGCTCAGCGCCACCGTCATTCCTGCCGAAGCCAGTAAGACCAGTGCGGCATCTGATTGCCCGGCCGGCTGGTTTTGCATCTTCGACAATACCAATTTCACTGGACGTATGCTGAAGTTCCAGAACGGCGGTGATCTGGCCGACTGGGACTTCCGCGATCGTGCGGAGTCCTGGGTCAATAAGACGCGGTACTCCGTGCGGCTCACGAACGAGCATTGGTATGGGGACGAGCACCTAACCGTCGCAGCGGGTGCCCGCAACAGCGACATGGGCAGTTGGCGGAATAAGGTCGATCGGGTGCGCGTGAACAACTAACCCGGTGCTGAGAGCGACATCAAAACGTTTGGACAAATAGAGGCCAGGAGTAGATCATCAATCACCGCTGATGATCTACTTATCACTACCGCTACATCCTACTAAAACTGAAGAAACGAGACAGCTTATCGCTACCGTCACCACGGAGGAATGCGGTTCTATCGAGCATCACGGTGGTGATAAGAGCGCTGAATGTTGAAAAACTCCTGGATTGGATCTACCATCACGGCTCCACCTCTGCTCAGGAGTGAGTCTCGATATGATGGGGCCCATTGCGGTTTTATGCAGATCTTTTGAGAGCGACAGTGGTGATAAGCGCTCTTATCAGGAGCGTGCCGTTCTTTAACTCCACCAGAAAAGTGGCACAGATACTGCTGCTTCGCTGCGCAATGAGGAGGCAGTATGAGCAA
>DASWTQ010000398.1:0-4245 GCA_036402055.1 Herpetosiphonaceae bacterium | reverse complement strand
CGTAGAGCGTCGGGTGAGCGTGGATCGTATGCGCCATGCTCTCGCTGGTGGCCTCGTGCGACAGCGCCAGACCGGCCTCGGCCAGCAGCTCGGTCGCCTTGGGGCCGATGATGTGGATGCCGAGGATCTCGTCGTACTTCTTGTCGGCCACGATCTTGACGAAGCCGTTGCGCTCCATGTGGATCGTCGCGTTGCCGTTGGCCGCAAACGGGAACTTGCCGATCTTGACATCGTAGCCGCGCTCGCGGGCCTGGGCCTCGGTCAGACCGACGTGGCCGATCTCGGGCGAGCACCAGTAGGGCGACGGCACATGATCGTAGTTGATCGGCGTGACGTGCTCACCGGCCATAAACTCGACCGCCAGAATGCCCTCGGCGGAGGCGACGTGCGCCAGCGCGGGCGTCGGCACGCAGTCGCCGATCGCGAAGATCGACGGCACGTTGGTCTGCATCATGTTGTTGACTTTGATGAAGCCGCGCTCGTCAAGCTCGACGCCCGCCTGCTCAAGGCCGATGTCCTTGGTCAGCGGCGCGCGGCCCACCGATAGCAGCAGCTTGTCGCCGTCAACGCGCTGCTCCTTGCCGTCGGCGTCGGTGTACATCACCGCGATCCCGCCGTCGGTCGGATCGACGCCGCCGATCTTGACGTCGGTCTGGATCTTGATGCCCTTGCGCGTGAAGGCGCGCGTCAGCTCGGCGCTCACCTCTTCGTCGGCCAGCGACACGATGCGCGGCAGCGCCTCAAGGATCGTGATCTCGGTGCCGAACGCATGGTAGGCCGTCGCCATCTCCACGCCGATCACGCCGCCGCCGATCACGACCAGCTTCTTGGGAACTTCTTTCAGCGCCAGCATGCCGGTGCTCGACAGAATGCGATCCTCGTCGATCTGCGCGAACGGCAGCGATTTGGGCGTCGAGCCCGTGGCGATGATAATGTTCTTGGTGTTGACGGTCTGCTCGCCGCCGTCGCCCTGCACGCTGATGCTGTTCGGACCGGTCACGCGGCCAAAGCCTTTATACACGTCGACTTTGTTCTTTTTCATCAGGCCGCCGACGCCGCCGCTCATCTGCTTGACGACGCGCTCTTTGTGCGCCATCAGCGCGCCAAAGTCCAGCCGAATGTTGTCGGCCACAAAGCCGATGCGCTTGCCTTCGCGGGCGTGCTCCAGCAGATCCGCCGTGTTCAGCAGCGCCTTGCTGGGAATGCAGCCGACGTTGAGGCAAACGCCGCCCATGTCGCCTTTTTCGATGATCGCGGCTTTCATGCCGAGCTGCGCGGCGCGAATCGCGGCGACGTAGCCGCCCGGTCCCGAGCCGACGATCGCAACATCATATTGTGTATCAGCCATCTAAATCCTCCAAGCCCCCACGTGAGAAAGCGTTGCGTGCGGAAACACCGGCGTTTCGGCATGGGCCGTGAGCGCCAGTGACGCGCTATGTGTATCATACCATAGCCCGCCGGTCGCCCGAATCCGCCGTGTAGCGCTGGCCCTCCCCGCCGATTAGCTCATCACACACGAGCGATCACGAATCAGTGCTCAGTCCTTCACCCCGCCGCAGCCGTTCTAGCTCCGCGATCTTTGCATCACGTTTGGCCTGCCACATGGCCGCAGCTTCCGCGTCACCTCGATCGTGGGCGATGTCTGCGAGAATCCAGTAGTCCTTGTATACGTCTGGTAAGTCAAGCGACTCACGAACCTTCAAACTTTGCAGGGCAGTTTCTTCGGCGCGGTCAATCTCACCCAACAGTTGGTATAACCGACCTAGCTGGCTGTATGACTCAGCCGCGCGCACCTGGTCCTGCATGTCAAGTCGGATGGTCAAACCTTCGTTCACGGAGGCAATAGCTTGGTACAACAGAGCAGTATGTGAAGCTGGATCAGTAGTTTGTTCAGCCCGCTTTTGGTAGAGGATGCCGAGGTTCTGGGCGACTATACCCAAGTGGTTTTTGTCCTTTAGTTGTGTAGCCAGTTCGCGGCTGCGGCTGTACCATGCTTCCGCCGCATCCAGATGGTTTCGATCCATTTCATTGTTAGCAAGCTGATTACAGGTTTGCATCTCACCACCAAGATTGTGGGCGCGCTGAAAAAGGGTGATTGCCTGCTTGTACAGATCCATCGCCCGGTCGTAGTTCCCTACATTGTTTTGCAAAGCACCCTGATGCTGGAGAGTTATGCCTTGCAACTCGAGATCGCCAGCTTCCTGAGCAGCCCTCAGTGCTCCGTCGTAGCGTGCTTCAGCTTCGGCGTAGCGCTGTTGCTTCATTAAGATTGCGGCGATCTGTCCTAAACCAGTGGCAATTTCACGAGAGCGACCTAGTTCTCTATCAATCGCCAGCGCGTATTCCGCAACTTCCAGTGCCGCATTGAACTGGCCTAGATTTCGGTAGGCATTTGCTAGATCTCCTAGAGCAGCGGAGAGGTTACCGCGATGATCATCGCCTAATTGCTCGTGCCCTGCAATCGCTTTGTTTAGCGGCTCCACAGCTAGATCGGAACGCCCAGCAATGTAGTAGATACGCCCCAGATAAAGGTAGCTTACAGCAATCTGAAATGTTGAGTCTGATCTATCTACCAGCCCTTCGTTTTCAAGTCGATCGATCAGCGCCTGGACTGTCTGAATTGCTTCTGCGGCGTAACCCTGAGTAGACCGACTCCAGGCATGATTGAGAGAGCTAGCCCAGGTCGTAGCGTCGAGCCTCTCACTTTCTGGCATCTGTTTCCGCACCCATGCCATCAGCGCATCACGCTCACGCAATCGTCCCGCCATTTGTAAATATATCTTCAAGGTGTCAGACATTGCCCAACCTTCCTGCCAGTCGCCCCGGTGGAACGCGCGGGTGATGGCTTCCCGGAAGTTAGCCTCTTCGCGAGCTACGAGTGCCATTCCAGCAGCGGGTTGGTTGCCACGTAAAGCGTTATCAACTACCTGAATCACTTCAAGATACACACCGATGAATCGCTGCTCCGCTGCTTCCATATCAGGTACGTCGGTGGGGCTGGCGGCGTAGGGCAACGTTGGGTGGAAGCGCAAATAAGGTGTAGTGAACTGTTCTAACTCTTCTACCTTGACCAGTGCCGTTGCCACCAGTTCAGCGCGGATAGCTTCCCATTGCGCAGGATCGAGTTCGGCGAAATCCAGGAAAAATCGCTCGAAGACACCACCCTCGAACCAGGCGAGATATGGCAGCACTGCTTGAGCCGCCGGGCTGAGCCGCCGCTTCGAGAATTCGAGCGAGGCCAGCAGCGATTTGTTGCGCCCCTCGGGTGCGCTCTCGTCGGCAAAGCGCTTCATTAGGTCGCCGAACTCGTCGCGGATTCGCTGCGGCGTCAGCGTCTTGAGATGCGGCGCGATCAGCTCAATCGACAGCGGGTGATCTTGCAGCTCGTTCAGAAGGTCGTCGATCTCGTGGCGCTCGTAGCCGGGACGCTCACGCCCAGGCTGATCGATCACGATTCCTTTCAGATCGAGCACAGCCTTCAGCAGATGCAAGCTGTCGTGGCGGGCCAAACCGGCGAGCGGCACATCCTTGATTCCAGGCAGCGCCGTTTCATCCGGGCGGCACGTCACCAGCAAGCGGCCCAGCGGCGTGCCGGTGGTTAGCTCGCGGTAGAGCTGCGTGAGGCGCGTGCGTGCCTCGGGACCGAACGAGAGCGCCGACTCTTGCGCCTCGCCCTGCTGGTAGGCCGGCAGTGTGGACTCGAAGTTATCCCATACGAGCAGCACGCGCCGACGGCGGAACAGATCGACGGCGACGCTCCACTGCTCCTCGTTGGAGCGCGCGCTGAACTCGTCGCCTTCGAGCGCCTGCCCGATCAGCTGAACCACGCGCTCCGCGCCGGCCTTTTGCTCGAAGCTGCAAAAGATCGCCGCATCGAACCGACCTGTCCGCAGCCACCACGTCGCCGCCTCACGCGCCAGCGCGGTCTTGCCCATGCCGCCCATGCCGCTCAGCAGCACGGCAGGATAGCGCCGGAAGGCCCGCTCTAGCTCCAATAGTTCCAGCGCCCGGCCATGAAAGCGGTACAGCGGCTCGGGCGGAAAGCCGAACAATCGTTGTCCATCGGATGCGGGGCGGGGCGATGTTTTGGTTGCAGCCTTCTTGGTCGGCTTGATCAGCACTGGATCTGTGCCGACCTGGTACAGCTGCGGGACAAACCAATCCTGTAGCTGGATTGTCTCGGCGTCGGGGCCAAGATGCAGCCAGCGATCGGGAGTGGCCCTGAGCTTGGCGCGCGCCTCCTCC
>DASWTQ010000397.1:0-2070 GCA_036402055.1 Herpetosiphonaceae bacterium | reverse complement strand
TCATGTCCGGCGAGCGCTCGACGCACACGCCGACGCGCGTCTCGGGGCCGACGCCCAGCGTATGTAGATGCTGCGCAAGTCTGGCCGCGCGCGCATCGAGCGCGGCATAGCTCAGCTGCTCCCCGGCAAACACCACCGCTGGCGCATCTGGCCGCGCTGCTACCTGCGCCGCAAACAGCGCGTGAATACTGCGCTCGACATCGTACTCGCGCCGCGTCGCATTCCAGTCGAGCAGCACGGCCTGTCGCTCGGCCTCGGTAATGCAGGAAAGCCGGTACAGCTGCCGATCCGGCTGCGCGACCATCGCCGCCAGCAGCGCTTGAAAATGCTCGATCATGCGCTCGATCGTCGCCGGTCGGAACAGATCGACGTTGTACTCAAGATCGCCGCTCAGCCCCTGCGCGCTCTCGACCATCGTCAGCGTCAGGTCGAACTTGGCGATCTTGCTGTCGGCCTGCGCTTCGGCGGTCTCGATGTCCAGGGTTGTGACGCGCACGGCGGCGAGATCAAGCTGCTCGACGTCGGCATTGCGTAGATCGAACATGACCTGAAAGAGCGGGTTGTAGCTGAGGCTGCGCTCGATATTCAGCGCATCGACGACCTGCTCAAACGGGACATCCTGGTGCGTCAGCGCGTCGAGCGTGACGTTGCGAACATGCCGCAGCAGCTCCAGAAACGTCTGCTGCTGGTCGACGTTGACGCGCAGCGCCAGCGTGTTGATAAAGAAGCCGATCAGCGGCTCGATCGCTTTCGAGGTGCGATTGGCGATCGGCGAGCCGATCACCAGATCTTCTTCGCGGCTATAGCGCGACAGCAGCACGGCAAACGCGGCCAGCAGCGTCATAAACAGCGTAGTGCCGGCCTGGTGACTCAGCCGCTTGATCGCATCCGCCAGCCGCGCATCGATCTCAATGCTGGCGATATTGCCTCGGAAGCTCTGCACCGCAGGACGCGGGTAGTCCGTCGCCAGATCGAGCAGCACCGGAGCCTGCGCTAGCTGTTGCTGCCAGTAGCCGAGCTGTCGATCCAGCGTTGCTCCTTGCAGCAGCCGGCGCTGCCAGGCGGCAAAATCGGCGTACTGGATCGGCAACGGCGCTACAGCTGGCGGCCGTCCTTCTCGCAGCGATGTATAGATCGCGATCCATTCCCGCAGCAGGATCGCGATCGACCAGCGATCCGCGATGATGTGATGCAGCGTTACCAGCAGCACGTGCTCCTGGCGACTCAGCTTAAGCAGCGCCACGCGCAGGAGCGGGCCACGCGCCAGGTCAAAGGGTTGCAGCCGCTCCGCCGATCTGTGGCGCTGAATGGCTGCCTGCTGGTCCTGTGGCGCGCAGTGTGTCAGATCGACGATCGTGAGCGGCTGTGCCGGCACCGCGCCGATGACCTGCACCGGCTGATCCTGCACAACCGTAAACGTCGTTCGCAAGACCTCATGCCGGCCGATTACCTGGCCCAGCGCCTGCGCCAGGATCGGCACGTCGAGCGGGCCTTCCAGGCTGAGGGCCAGGTGCAGGTTGTAGAGTGGGCTGTTGGGCTCCAGCTGATCGATGAACCACAGGCGCTGCTGCCCAAACGAAAGCGGCAGATTTGTACGATCCGCGACGATCGGAATCGCTGGCTCGGCGCGCTCCTCGACGCTGGCGGCCTTCTTCTTTTTGAGCAGTCGCCGTGCTAACAGGGCCTGTTGTTCGGGCAGCAAGCCCTCCAACATCAACGAAAGATCCTGCTTCGCAACGCTTCTGTCCGGCATTAAAGATTCCTCACTCTATCTATTGCAAGGAAGCGTAGGCTTCCCTCGCTGGTATGCGACTAATCCTCTTCGGCTTGCAGCAGCAGGCGCAGCTGATCCGGCGAAAGATCGCGCATCTCCTGCAACAGGCCGGTCAGCTCCTCGGGATCTTCTTCCTCGATCAGGCGCTGCGTGATCTGCGCGCTCATGGTGGCGATCGTCTGCGCTTCAAAGAGTGTGCGCAGCGGCACGTCCACCTCGAACGTCTCGCGAATGCGTGTCGCCAGCTGGATCAGCAGCAGTGAATGCCCGCCGAGCACGAAGAAATTGTCGTGGAT
>DASWTQ010000396.1:0-2749 GCA_036402055.1 Herpetosiphonaceae bacterium | reverse complement strand
AACACAGAAGAGCGGCGGCTGGCTGCCGCTGGTCTGCATCGGCACCAGATGACTCCAGGAATCGACATCGGTGTCGCTGCGCAGGAGCGCCGCTAGATGCTCGATCGTCGCGCTTTGGAAGAGTATCGCCAGCGGCAGCTGTCGGCTGAAGCGCTGCTGAATGCGCGCCATCAGATGCACGGCCAGCAGCGAGTGGCCGCCAAGCTCGAAAAAGTTGTCTTTGACGCCGATCGACGCAACGCCCAGCAGATCTTCCCAGATCTCCACAAGCTGAAGCTCGATCGCATCACGTGGCGGCACAGATGCGGTTTCCAGCTGCCGCAGCGATAGATCGGGCACGGGCAGCGCTTTGCGATCGAGCTTGCCGTTGGGCGTGAGCGGCAGCGCGTCAAGCACCACAAACGCCGATGGGACCATGTACTCGGGCAGTCGTTGTGCCAGGAAGGAGCGGAGATTCGAGAGCAGGTCCTCACCCTGGTTTGTGAGCAGGCCCTCACCCCCTGGCACTGCCGTGCTTTCCCCCTTCCCCGAACCTCGGCGGGCTTCCGCCTCGGTTGCTGCAGGCGAGGGGGGAACAGTGGTATTTTTTTGTTCATGGTTCTTGGTTCTGTGTTCTTCCGTTAGGTTCTTGGTTCTTGGTTCCTGGTTCTCCGTTTGTTCCCTTGTTCCTTTGTTCCTTTGTTCCCCAACCACGTACGCCACCAGCCGTTTGGTACCTTGCGCGTCGTCGTGCGCGATCACCAGGGCCTCGCGTACGTCGGGATGCTGGCTCAGCACGGTCTGGATCTCGCCCAGCTCGATGCGAAAGCCGCGAATCTTGACCTGGTAATCGTTTCTGCCCAGGAACTCGATGTTGCCGTCGGGCAGGTAGCGCGCCAGGTCGCCCGTGCGGTAGAGCCGCGCTCCGGGCTGCTCGGCCCAGGGATGGGGCACGAACTGGCTGGCCGTGCGCTGCGGCTGGCTTTGATAGCCGCGCGCCAGCCCGTCGCCGCCGATCGCGATCTCGCCAATCACGCCGATCGGCACAGGCTCCAGGCGTTGATCCAGAATGTACATCTGCGTGTTGGCGAAGGGCCGTCCGATCGGCACAGCTTTGTCGGGCGCTAGCGACAGCGCGCTGCCTCGAAAATAGGTGCTGTCGATCGTCGTTTCGCTGAGGCCGTAGGAGTTGATCACGCGGGTTGTCGCTCCACACACCGCGCGCAGCTGCTGATACTCGTCGATATACCAGAGATCGGAGCCGACGATCACCAGCTCCATGCTGTCCAGACGCTGCTCCGTCGCGCGCAGGTAGGCCATCAGCTCGCGGATCACCGCCGGCACAAACTCGCCGCAGGTCACAGCCTCGCGACGAATCAGCTCGTAGAGGCGCGGCGGCTCCAGCAGCAGCTCGCGGGGACAGATCACGAGCGTGCCGCCGGAGCAGAGCGCGCGGACGAGATCGCCGGCAAAGACGTCGAAGGAGAAGCTGGCCATTTGCAGATGGCGCATGCCGGGCCGGAGATCGTAGCCGTCGCGCCAGGCGCAGAACGCGTTCACCAGGCTGCGCTGCTCGACCATCACGCCCTTGGGAGTATCCGTCGATCCCGAGGTATAGACGACATACGCCAGACTGCGCCCGGTGGCAGCGCAGGCCGGCCGCTGCTCAGGGTAGCTCGCTAGACGAGTCGAGTCGCTATCGAGGCACAGCACGGCGCCATCCCATGCCGGAAGCGTGGCGCGGATTGCCGTCTGGGTGATCATCACCGGCGCGCCGCTGTCGCGCACCATAAACGCCACGCGATCGGGCGGATAGTTCGGATCGAGCGGCACATAAGCGCCGCCCGCCTTGAGCACGGCCAGCACCGCGACGATCATCTCCAGCGACCGAGGCAGATAAATGCCGACGCGCGTCTCAGGACCGACGCCCAGCTCCTGGAGCGCGTGGGCCAGCTGATTGGCGCGGCGATTCAGCGCGGCGTAGCTCAGCGATCGACCCTCAAACGTCACCGCCACGGCGTCGGGTGTTTGCGCCGCCCACTGCTCGACGAGCGTGGCGATGCCGACCTCGACCGAATAGTCGGCGGCGGTGGTATGCCACTCGTGCAAGAGTCGCGTGCGCTCGCTGCCGGCCAGGAACGAGAGCGCGTCGATGCGCTGATCCGGATCGGCGGCAATGGAGGCCAGCAGATTGGTCAGGTGCTCGGCCATGCGCGCAACCGTCGACTCGTCGAACAGATCGGTGTTGTACTCCAGCGATCCCAGCACCTGATCGTCCTGCTCGTTGAGCCAGATCGTGAGATCGAACTGGGCATGAGCTTTGGCCGGCGGCTCGAACTGCTCGATCTGAAGATCTGGCAGCTCCATGCTGCTGTCGGGCGTGTTCTGAAGTACCAGCATGACCTGAAAGAACGGCGTGTGGCTCATGTCGCGCGCGGGCTGTAGCTCTTCGAGCAGCTTCTCGAAGGGCAGATCCTGATGCTCATAGGCTCCCAGCGCGACATCACGCACGCGGCCCAGCAGCTCACGAAACGAGGGCCGGCCCGAAAGATCGGTGCGCATCACCAGCGTGTTGATGAAGAAGCCGATCAGGTTCTCGATCTCGGCGCGGTTGCGGCCGGCAATATAGGTGCCCACGCTGATCTGCGGCTCGCGCGTGTAGCGGTACAGCAGCGCGTTGAGCGCCGAGAGCAGAACGTTATACCGCGAAACGCCGCTCGTGCTCGCCAGGGCCTTTAGCGCCGCCGCCAGCGGTCGGTCGACACGGTAC
>DASWTQ010000395.1:0-3344 GCA_036402055.1 Herpetosiphonaceae bacterium | reverse complement strand
GAGGCGCCGGGGAAGGTGACTCGGATCTGATCGGGGAGCGTCACCGGAATCCAGTCGCCGCTCAAGAAGACCAGTCGCAGCCGGCTGGTGCGGTTGGCAGCACGAACCGTGTCGAAAAACGGGACGAGCTGTTGCAGCGCTGCGGGCGCGGAATCCCAGAAGGTGATCGGCTCGTCGCACATAATCTGTAGCAGCCGCTGCGGATCGCGAATATCCTGGTCGGCTACGACGCGGATCGAGCCGCCGGCCGCGAGCAGACCGAATACATCGTAGACCGAGAGATCGAAGCTCAGCGACGTGATAAATAAGACCTGATCCGACGCGCCGATCTCGAATCTGCGGTTCACCCAATCGATCAGGTTGACGGCCGGTCGATGGCGCACCATCACGCCCTTGGGTGTTCCCGTCGAGCCGGAGGTGAAGATAATATAGGCCAGATCGTCGGGATGCACGCGTGATGAAACCTGCTCAGCCGGCAGCCGATCGAGCTGCGCGCAGGTCCAGAGCTGCGTCCGCGCTGCCAACTCGTTAAACGCCGCATCCGCGTGCACCTCGTCCATGCAGATCACATGCTTCAAGTTGGGAAGCTGCGGCTGAAGGCTGTGCATCGTCGGGAGCTGCGATCCTTGCGTGATGATGCACGAAATCTTGAGCGAAGCAAGAATCCACTCGATGCGGGCCTGGGGGAAGCTGGGCTCAAGCGGCACATAGGCGCCGCCGGCCTTCAAAATTCCCAGCAGCGCCGGAACCACATCGATCGTGCGCTCCATGTAGACGCCAACCAGCACGCCTGGACCGACGCCCAGCTTTTGGAGGTGATGCGCCAGCTGATTTGCCTGCCGGTTCAGATCCCGGTAAGTCAGGTGCTGAAGTGGACCGTCGCCGTTGTTGCGGTGATTGCCGAATGCATCCAGCGTCTGGCCATGCTCGCTCAATCGTCTGTCGGCGATGACGGCGATGGCGTCCGGCGTTCGCGCTGCCTGGGCCTCAAAGAGCTGATGCATGCACAGATGCTGCGGGTAAGGCGCGCTGGTAGCGTTCCACTCAACCAGCATCTGCTGCTGCTCGGCAGGCGTGAGCAGCGGCACGTTGAAGACGCGTCGCTCGGGGTTGGCGACAATGCCCTCCAGCAGAGATTGGTAGTGCGTAAGCAGCCGAACGATCGTCGTCGCGTCGAACAGGTCGGTGTTGTACTCCACCGAGCCGCCCCATCCGCCCTCGTCCGTCCAGACGGAAAGCAGCAGATCAAATCTGGCAGTTCCGCTCTCGGTGCCCAGAAAGCGCATCGTCAGATCTGTCTGCGCCGGCTCTTGCGTCGGGCCGCCCTGCTGCAAGACAAACATGTTCTGAAACAGCGGGTTGCGGCTCAGATCGCGCTCGGGCTGGAGCGCATCGACCAGCTTTTCAAACGGCAGATCCTGATGCGCATAGGCGCCCAAGGCAACCTCGCGCACGCGGCCCAGCAGCTCGCGAAAGCTGGGATTACCCGCCAGATTGGTGCGCAAAACCAGCGTATTGGTAAAGCATCCAATCAGCGACTCGGTCTCAACCGAGGAGCGGGTGGTGATTGGCGAGCCGACCAGAATATCGTCCTGGCCGCTGTAGCGCGCGAGCAAGACCTGCCAGGCGGCGAGCATCGTCATGAAGAGCGTGACGCCTTCGCGCTGGCTCAGGGCTGTGATCGCCGCAGCGAGATGTTGAGGCAGCGCAAAGTCCTGAACTGTGCCCTGGAATGTCGGCACGGCCGGGCGCGGGCGATCGGTGGGCAGATCGAGCACCGGCAGCGATCCGCCGAGCTGCTGCTTCCAGTAGGCTAGCTGGGCCTCCAACACCTCGCCCTGAAGCCAGTCGCGCTGCCAGACGGCATAGTCGGCGTACTGGATCGGCAGCTCCGGCAGCGCTGGGGCTATCGCGCGCGCGTGGGCGCTGTAGAGCGTCATCAGCTCGCGGGTGAAGACATCGATCGATCCATCGAAAACGATATGATGAGTCGTCGTCAGCAACACATGCTCTGCGGCATCCATGCGCAGCAGAATCGTGCGCAGGAGTGGACCCTGCGCCAGGTCAAAGGGTCGCTGGGCCTCTTCGATGATCAGACGCCGGGCTTCGATCTCGCGCTCCTGCTCAGGGAGCACCTGAAGATCGATCAATGGCAGCGGCTGCTCCTGGGGCGGCGCGATCACCTGGATCGGACTGCCCTTCACGACTGCAAAGCTCGTCCGTAGCGCCTCGTGCCGCGCGACGATGCTGTTGAGCGCCTGTTCGAGCGCTGCCACGCTGAGCGGTCCAGTGAGAACCATGCCCAGAAACATGTTGTAGACCGGGCTGTTGGGCTGGAGCTGATCGAGGAACCACAGCCGCTGCTGGGCGAACGACAACGGCAGCAGGCTATCGCGTGGAGCGGGCCGGATCGGTGGCGGCAGCATCCCTTGTGCCGCGCGCCGCGCATCTTCGATCCAGGCAGCCAGCCCGGCGACAGTTGGCTTTTCAAACAGGCTGCGCAGCGGCAGCTCGACCTGGAACGCCTCCCGCACCCGCGAGACGACCTGCGTTGCCAGCAGCGAGTGGCCGCCCAGCGTGAAGAAATTCTCCTGAACGCTTACCCGCTCCAGGTGCAGCACATCGGCCCAGATGCCCGCCAGCACCTCTTCGATCGGCGTGCGCGGCGCCACGACGGCCTCACCCGACTCCATCCGTCGGCTCTCAGGCGCGGGCAGGGCTTTGCGATCGATCTTGCCGTGCGCGGTCAGCGGCAGCGCGTCGAGCACGACGTAGGCGCTCGGCAGCATGTAGGCCGGCAGGCGGGAGGCCAGGAAGGTGCGCAGCGTAGAACCAAGAACCAAGAACCAAGAACCAGCTTCGCCTTCATCCCCTTGGTTCTGAGTGCTCGGTTCTTGGTTCTCGACGACGTACGCCACCAGCCGAGGATCGCCGGGCGTGTCGTGGCGCAGGAGCACCACGGCGTCACGCACGGCCGGGGCGGCCCGCAGCGCGGATTCGATCTCGCCTAGCTCGATGCGGAAGCCGCGCAGCTTGACCTGCTGATCGATCCGGCCCAGAAAGTCGAGCTGCCCGTCGGGTCGCCAGCGGCCCAGGTCGCCCGTGCGGTAGAGCCGCGCGCCGGGCGGGGTGCCCTCTGGGCGCGAGAACGGATCGGGCACGAAGCGCTCGGCGGTCAGCGCGGGCTGGTGGAGATAGCCGCGCGCCAGGCCGATGCCGCCCAGGTACAGCTCGCCCGCCACGCCCACCGGCACCGGCTGAAGCTGCGCGTCCAGGACATACACCCGCCCGTTGCCAATGGGACGGCCGATCGCGGGGTCGCGGCCATCGGGGGTGGTCAGGCC
>DASWTQ010000394.1:0-6726 GCA_036402055.1 Herpetosiphonaceae bacterium | reverse complement strand
ACGATGGATTTCAGGAGGACCACGATGATCATCACCAAACACACACCACGCGTGATCGCGGACGGCATGCTTGGCGCGCTTGCGATTGCCGGCACGGTGCTCACATCACCACTGCTGCGATCCTGGTACACGCGCTGGGGCGTAACCCGAGCAGAGGCGGCGCAAAGCCTGCCCGGCGATACCTTTGTGCCGCATCCCAGATGGCAGGTCACCTGTGCGATCACGATCTACGCTCCAGCCGCCCAGATCTGGCCCTGGTTGGTGCAGCTCGGCTGTCGGCGCGGCGGCTGGTACAGCTACGATCTGCTGGACAACGGCGGCATTCCGAGCGCTGATCGGATTCTTCCCGCGTATCAACACCTGGCGCTCGGCGATAGTGTGCCCGCGCTGCCAAAGGGCAACTTCGGCTTTCCGGTCGCGCTGATCGAGCCTGAGCGGGTGTTGACGCTGGCCGGCACGTTGAACACGGCGACGGGCCAAACTGCCGAGCCAGATGATCCACGCCTCACAAACTATTTCAGCGGCGATCAAACCTGGGTGCTCCAGCCGCTGGATGATCGCGCCACGCGCCTGATCTTTCGCACGCGAATAGCTTGGAATCCAAGCCTGCTCAATAGCCTGATCTATCGCGGGCTGGTGGAGCCGATCTCGTTCGTGATGGGCCGCAAGATGCTGCGCACCCTCAAGCGACGAGCCGAACGCCTCGCCTATCAGCAGCTGCCGATTCAGGCATCTTCTAGCCTATGACGGCAACCTGGTCAGGCAATTGTGTTGCCAAACGGTTGGTCAGCATACCTGGCCGTATGTAGCGGCATCTTCACGGGAGTCGTTCGGATCTTTTCCTACACAGTCCCGCGCCGGGCCTATACTCGATCGCGGGCTGGGAACAATCCTTTCCAGATCTGAAAGGGGCATGATGATGCATACCAGGAACTGGAGCGAGTTGAGTGATCGACAAAAGACCATCCTGCTGACGTTGGGCAGTGTGCAAATCTCGCTGCTACTCACGGCGCTCGTCGATATTCGCCGCCGCCTACCTGAGGAGATCAACGGCAGTAAACGGCTGTGGACAGCCCTCGCGTTTGTTAACTTTATCGGCCCGATCGCCTACTTCGTCTGGGGACGGAAACGCCGAGCTGCGTAGGAGCCTCATGCCCCAGCATGTAGCCCTGGTCCAATCAGTCTTTTGGGCTGACAGGTTTTCTTGGAACAAGGAGGCATCCGATGACTGAACGCACACCGGATCAGACAAGTATTGGCGAAGAGTTGAAGGAGTTGGGCCGCCAACTTACGGTCACGATCAAGGCGGTCGCTGGAAGCGAGCAGGTTCGCTCACTCGGCAGTGAGTTGAAAGATGGCCTGCGCGAAGTGGCGCAGAACGTCGAAGACGCCTGGGAGAAGGTCCGCGAGCGTGACGAGATCCAGCGGCTCCAGGCCAGGGCGAGCGATGTTGCGGAATCCTTCAAAACCGGGGAAGCTCAGCAGGAGATTCGCGAGGAGATCGGCGATGCGCTGCGGGCGCTGAACGCGCGGCTGAGCACGCTTGTAGCACGCTTGCAGCCCCCGACGAATGGTGCCACCGATACGCCGGTGACACCTACGACAGCGATCACCACCACAACCGATGTAGCCTACACGGGCGCGACCCAAAAGCTGGAGTCCTGAGTCGTGGCTGGCTGCCCCGCAAATAGCGGAGCCGACAATGGCAGGGCTGAGGTGCCCTGCCATTGTGTGAAGTTAGTCCCCACCGAGCAACGATCGTAGCCAACTCTTCACCCCTCATAGCCGGATCTTTTCGCCACAAGATCACCGCCTAGCAGACAATAGACTCACAACACGCGCGCCTGCGCCCTTCCTGGGCATGCAGGCGCGCTGCACGCATGAGCAGAACGGCAGGCGTCGCTCGGCCCATGCACGGAGGTGCGCGATGAAGCGCAACGATCTGTTCTGGGGCGCGCTGCTGGTGGGCGCCGGCGGGCTGCTCTTGCTCCAGAATTTCGGCCTGCTCGGCCCGGCCCAAGGCATGATCTGGGCGCTGCTGTTTGCCCTGGCCAGCGCCGGCTTCCTGGGCCTGTTCCTCACGAATCGCAGCCAGTGGTGGCCGCTGATCCCCGGCTTTGTCTTCTTCGGTCTGGCCGCCATCATCGGTCTGCAAGCGATCGCGCCGGTCGTGGCCGCGCAGTGGAGCGGGACGCTCTTCCTGGGCAGCCTGAGTACTGGCTTCTGGCTGATCTATGTCACGCGTCCCAAGCTCTGGTGGGCGATTATTCCTGCCGGCGTGCTGACCACCGTGGCCGTCGTCGCGGGCATCGGCCAGACGCTCCCGGAGTACGCGGGAAGCGTGTTCTTCTTCGGCCTGGCCGCGACCTTCGGCCTGGTGTATCTGCTGCCGACGCCACCCAATCACATGGGCTGGGCGCTGATTCCAGCCGGGATCTGCACCGTCATCGGCCTGCTCACGCTCGCCACGTCGACCGCCGTCCTGAATTACACCTGGCCGATCGGCTTGATCCTGGTGGGGCTGTACATGATGTATCGCACGGTTGGCGGGCGCTCGGCTCCAACTGGAGCCAACGAGCCAGCGCCGCGTGAATCCCAAAAGGAGGACCGGTATGACGAACCAACTCTACCGCAGCCGCACTGATGTCATGATCGGCGGCGTGTGCGGCGGGCTCGCGCGCTACCTGAGCATTGACGCAACGCTCGTGCGCCTCGTCGCCGTGATCCTGGCACTCAGCAACGGCATCGGCGTGATCCTGTACCTCGTGCTCTGGCTCATCGTGCCGCAGGAGCCGGCGACTGGACTGGCTGCCGGCGACACGCGCTCCGGCGCTGACGAAGTCGCCCAGCGGGTCCGAACGCTGGGCACGGATCTGGGCACGGCTGTCAGCACCGCCCATCCACGCGCCGGGCTCTTGATCGGCGGCGCGCTGATCGTGATGGGCACGCTGTTTCTGCTGGAACGCATGAACGTGATCTGGTTCGATAGCAACCTCGTATGGCCGCTGCTGCTGATCGCCGGTGGTGCGGCGCTGCTCCTGCGGCGGGCGAGAGGAGGCTAGCCATGCAAGCGACACAACAACCCGCGCGCCGACCCAGCCTTATCGGGCCAATCATCCTGATCGGTCTGGGCATGCTGTTTCTGCTCGGCAACCTCGGCATGAACACCTGGAATGTCTGGGAGACGCTGATCCGTCTCTGGCCGGTGCTGCTGATCGCCGGAGGTTTGGAGATCATCGTGGGGCGGCGCAACGCCTGGGCCGCCTGGCTGATTGCGCTGCTGACTGTTGCCCTGCTGGTCGGCGGCGTCGTGCTGCTGCCTGGGAGAACCGGCGGTGCAATCCTCGCCACCGACACGATCACCCAGCCGCTGGGCGCCGCTGAGCGCGCGAACGTCGATATTGGCTTCGGAGCGGGCGCGCTTACGGTTGCGAGCCTGAACGATGAGACCAACCTGGTCACCGGCAATCTCCAGCGGCGCTCCGGCGAGGAGATCCGGCAGGACTTCCGCATGGCGGGCGACACCGCGATCTTTACGCTGCGCTCGGAAAATCGCACGCCGTGGCTGAGCCAGACGGGCCGTGGCCCGACCTGGGACATTCGTCTCAATAACAGTGTGCCCACGCAGCTGACGATCGCGACCGGTGCCGGGCAATCCACGCTCGATCTGCGCCAGCTCCAGCTGACTCACCTTGATGTCAGCACGGGCGCGGGCCAAACGCGCATCACGCTGCCAGAGCGCGGTGTGCTCGACGCCAGGGTCAGCACGGGTGCCGGCCAGGCGATTATTACGATCCCGTCCGGCATGGCCGCACGAATCCAGGTCTCGGCGGGCATCGGGAGCAAGGAGGTGCAGGGCAGCTACCAGCGCGACGGCGATCGCTACGTCTCGCCGAACTACGCCAGCGCGACCAACCGGGTCGATCTGGAAGTCAGCGGCGGCGTGGGCAGCATCGTCGTGCGCCAGGCAGGGAATTAACAGGAGGAACCGATATGCGTACGATTCAGCGTCTGCTACGGCTGCTGATCGTGCTCACGATCGCAGCCGTCTTCGCGGGCGGTGGCGCGCGCGTGGCGGCCAGGCCGCTCGCCGACGTCGCCGATCCGTTTCGCGACTATTACAACCGGCACGAAGGTATCCGCGTGCTGGGCTATCCGGTGACCGATCTCGTCGAGGTGGATGGGTGGACGGCGCAGTACTTTGAAAAAGGCCGCATCGAGGATCATCGCGCGATGATCGCCGATCCCACCTGGGCCTTTCTGTATGGCCGGCTCACCGCCGAGCTGATGAGGCGCGATCCCGGTGGCAGCGTCAATAGCACCACCACCACCTACGCCGATCTCCAGCGGCTCAACGATCCCCGCCTGCGCCACGCGCCACCGCCGAACTTGCAGGTCGGCAAAACCGCGACGATCGACGGCATCTTTATTCCCTACGATCCGCAGCTGCGGGCCGCGCCGGGCTACTATGTCGCGCCATACTTCTGGGCCTACATCAATCGCCGGGATCTCTTCCCCGCCGGCTGGCTCCACGATATTGGCCTGCCGATGAGCGACACCTTCACCACCAGCACCGTGAAGTTCGGCGAGCAGCGCACGATTTTTATGCAGGCGTTTGAGCGCACGGTGCTGACCTACGATCTGCGCAACCCGGCCGGTTGGCAGGTCGAGCGCGGCAACATCGGCGCGGATGCCGTGCGCACGCTGGCATCGTTTGGCGACATCGCCGTTCCGGCGGCCGGCTCACGCGTTACCTTGCCGCTACACGTGTTTGTGCGCGGTGGTCGGCCCGGCGAGCGCGTAACCGCAACGTTGCGCTGGCTGGACGGCACGACGCTCGCCAACGACTATACGCTGCTGCGCGGCGAGGACGGTCGCGGCCTACTGATCGACAGCCTCAACTGGATGATGTCGAGCATGCCGCCACAGCCACGCACGCAGCCAGCCACGCTGGAGATCCGCAGCCAGTTCGGCGATCTGCTGGCGCGGCAGCCCGTGATCGCCTTGAGCAACAGCGACGCTGACACGCAGGTCGTGAAGCTGTACTGGGTGCTTGGCGACACGCTGCAAGACATGCAGCGGCGCGTGCCCAGAACCTCGCGGATCGGCACAGCGGCGCTGGAAGAGCTGCTGTGGGGACCGGGGCCACCGAACTTCGCGGGCTTTGAGACGGCCATTCCCACACCCCAACAGGTGCTCAGCTATCCTGGTCGTGGGCCGTTCTGGGGACCACGCGTGACACTCCGCAGGCTAACGATCGAGAACGGCGTGGCGACAGCAGATTTCTCACGTGAGCTGGCAGCCTACGGCGGCGGCTCAACCCGCGTGATGTTCATTCGCCAGCAGATCACGCAAACGCTGAAGCAATTCCCCAGCGTGCGTGAGGTGCGCATCGCGATCGAAGGCGAGACCGAGGCCGTGCTGGAGCCTTGAGCGCTGACAGTCGGAGGAGTGCGCTGGCTCCTCCACCAGAGCAATGCGTTCGCCAGCCGCTATGGGTTGGCGAACGCACCGCGCAGATCCCTGTGATGGTGAGATAGGAGGCGCACATGTATGTGAATCAGAGACTCCGGGAACGAACATCGACCCCGCTGATCGCATTTGGTCTGCTGGCCTTCGGCATCTCCTGGGGCGTGTGGATTCCGCTGGCGTTGGCAGCGCAGGGCCTGATTGGTCTCCCGCTCTCGCCAACGCTGCTGACACTGCTCGGCGCGTTCGGTCCCAGCCTCGCCGCGATTCTCCTGACGGCTACAACGGAGCAGTGGGTAGGCGTCCGCAAGCTTCTGGGCCGTCTGCTGATCTGGCGCGTCGGCATCCACTGGTATCTTTTTGTGCTCATGTGGCCGGCTGTGCTCTCTCTGCTGACCACAGCGGTTCACGTAGTGCTGGGCCATGCCGCCCCGAATTTCGCTCACCCGCCGCTGCTGGATCTGTATCCGCTACCGCCCAACCTGGGACTGATCGCCTGGTGGGTGCTCGTGCCGTTGATCGTCGTACAGCAACTGGTGGTGAGCAGCCCGATGGGCGAGGAGATCGGCTGGCGTGGCTATGCGCTGCCACGACTTCAGGCGCGTACCAGTCCATTGGGAGCGAGCATCATCCTGGGCCTCATCTGGAGCGTGTGGCATCTGCCGCTCTACCTCACGCGTGGGCATCCGCTTGCCGGTGAGTTCTTCGGCTGGCTGCCGCTCGGCCTGATCCCGACGACGATTCTGTTCACCTGGGTCTTCAACCATACGCGGGGTAGTCTGCTGCTGGCCCTGCTGTTTCACGCCGCGATCAACCTCACCGATCTGTTTCTGGCGAGAACCGCGACGTTGCCGCTGATCAGCCCAGCGTTGACCTGGGTGGTCGCGCTGCTTGTGGTTGGGATTGGCGATCGATCAGGTTCTCAAGCGGAGCGGCGGATCTTCGTCCAACCATAGAAAGGAGCCTCACCATGAATACAACACCATCCCGCGACATGCAGCAGCATGTCACCCTGCTCGGCTGGCTGTACCTGGTCGGCCACGCGGTCTTTTTCCTGATCGGCCTGTTCGTGTTTGTCCTGCTGACGGGCATCGGCCTTACCACGGGTGAGCCGGAGGCGCGCTCGATTCTTAGCATCGTCGGTACGGCCGTGGGGATGCTGCTGGCTGCGCTGGCGGTTCCTGGTCTGGCTGCCGGGTATGGTCTCCTGAGGCGCTTCTGGTGGGCACGCACCCTGGCAATCGTCGTCGGCATTCT
>DASWTQ010000393.1:0-3381 GCA_036402055.1 Herpetosiphonaceae bacterium | reverse complement strand
CTGGCGCACCATCTGCGGGCGCAGGGTGTGGGGCCGGATGTGCTGGTCGCGCTGATGGTCGAGCGTGGCCTGGAGATGATCGTCGGCATGCTGGCGATCCTCAAGGCCGGCGGCGCCTATCTCCCGCTCGATCCGGCCTATCCCGCCGAGCGCTTGCACTACATGCTCAGCCACAGCCGTGCCGCCGTTATTCTCACCCAGAATCGGCTGATCAGTCGTCTCCCCGAGCACCAGGCACAGGTCTTCCGCCTCGACGCCGACTGGCCCACGCTCGCCGCACAGCCGAGGACGAATCCACCGCGCATCGTGCTGCCGGAGCAGCTGGCATATATCATCTACACCTCGGGCTCGACCGGACGGCCCAAAGGCGTGATGGTCAAACAACGCGGCTTGATCAACCTGGTGCATGGGCTGCACGCCTACTTCGACGATCCCGCCGTGCGGAATATCGGCCTGATCACCTCGATCAGCTTCGACATCTCGGTGAATCAGATCTTCCCGACGCTGATCTTCGGCCGCACGCTGCATATCATCGCGGATGACGTCAAGTTCAACAGCCGTGCGCTGCTCCAATATCTCGACGCGCAGCAGATTCACCTGCTGGACGCGGTGCCCTCCTACCTGCAAGCGGTGCTGAACGAGGTCGCGCCGCAGCAGCCGGCCAACGCGCTGCACTACCTCCTGATCGGCGGCGAGAAGATCGAGCAGCGCCTGCTGCAAGCGGTCTTTGGACAGCTCGGCCCGACAGTGCAGATCATCAACATCTACGGCCTGACCGAGATCAGCGACATCAATATCCTGGGTCCGATTCGCGCGGAGGATGTCGATCAACCGATCACGGTGGGCCAGCCATTGCAGAACAATCGGATCTACATTCTGGATGCATTCGATCAGCCGCAGCCCATCGGCATCGCGGGCGAGGTCTGCGTGGCAGGTGAGAGCGTGTCGCGGGGCTATCTGTTCCGCCCGGAGCTGACGGCCGAGCGCTTTGTGGTCTGTCCCTTCGAGGACGGCCAAATTATGGTGCGCACGGGCGACCTCGGCCGCTGGCGCGCTGACGGCACGGTGGAGATCCTCGGCCGGATCGATCACCAGGTCAAAGTGCGCGGCTTCCGCATCGAGACCGCCGAGATCGAGCACGCGCTGGCTCAGCATCCCAGCGTCAACGAGTGCGTCGTCGTGGCGCGCGAGGATGCGGCGGGAGATCGGCGGCTGGTGGCGTACGTGGTTAAGAACCCAGAACCGAGAACCAAGAACCAAGGGGATGGAAGCGAAGCTGGTTCTCGGTTCTGGGTTCTCGGTTCTGCCGACTTGCGCCAGCATGTCGGCGCGCAGCTCCCCGACTACATGGTGCCGAGCGCGTTTGTGCTGCTCGATGCGCTACCCAAAACGCCCAACGGCAAGCTCGATCGGCGCGCATTGCCGGCGCCGGACGGGAGCGTCAGCGGCACCAGCGACACGTTTGTCGCGCCGCGCGATACGCTCGAATTGCGGCTGGCGCGCATCTGGGAGGCGCTGCTGGGCGTGCAGCCGGTCGGCATTCGCGACAGCTTCTTCGCGCTCGGCGGCCACTCGCTGCTCGTCGTGCGCCTGATGGCCCAGATCCAGACGCAGCTCGGGCAGAAGATCCCGCTTGCCACGCTCTTCCAGCAGCCCACCGTCGAGCACCTCGCACGCACGTTACGTCAATCCAATCCACAGCCGCTGGACTCGCCGCTGATCCAGCTCCAGCCCGGCCGCGACCAGCTGCCCTTCTTCTGCGTGCATGCGGCGGCCGGCAGCGTGCTCAGCTACCTGGAACTGGCGCAGCTCCTCGGGCCGGAGCAACCCTTCTATGCCTTCCAGGCTGCCGGCCTCGACGATGGACAACCGCCGCACACGCAGGTTGAGACGATGGCCGTCGCATATCTGGCGGCGCTACGTGCGGCACAGCCCCACGGCCCCTACCGTCTCGGCGGCTGGTCGTTTGGTGGGCTGGTCGCCTACGAGATGGCCCAACAGCTTACTGCGCAGGGCGAGGAGGTCGCGCTGCTGGCCCTGATCGACAGTCAACCATCCCGAGGCGAACCCGCACTGGCGATTGATCAAACAACACTGCTCCACTGGTTCGCCATCGATCTCGGCCGCACAGTTGGCGCGGATCTCGCCGATGCCGCCGACGCGCTGGCGACGCTGCCGCCCGAGCAGCAGTTCACCTATGTGCTGGAGCAGGCGCGCGCCAGCGGCACGCTGCCGGCCGACATCGGCGAGCGTGAGCTGCGCGCCTATCTTGATGTATATACGGCGAGCCTGCGCGCGATGCAGGACTACCGGCCGCTGCCGTATGCCGGGCGGGTGACGCTCTTCCGCGCCGGCGATCGGCCGCTCGACGACGCGGGCGAAATGCTGGGCTGGGACGCGCTCGCCGCCGAGGGTGTCAGCCTGCGCGTGATCCCCGGCGATCATTACAGCATCGTGCGCCAGCCCCACGTCGCCACGCTGGCCGAGCAGCTGCGCCTGAGCCTTGCGGAAGCCCAAATATTGCATGAAGCACAGTCGCAGAATTGAGACGATAACATTGTTGTGAACGATCTCTAATACCACGCTCTTCTGAGACCGCTGCATAGGCATTGGTGGGCGCGTGCTCGACTGTAATGCGGTCGGTGCCGTCAGCAATGCCTTTTTTGGTGACGGCACCTGTCCCAGGCTGGTGCGCTGAGCGTCAATTCGGCCGCTGGTAGCGGGTACTTGCTCAAAAATTAAGATTCTTCTATGAGTACTTATCTTGCCCACACCAAGCGAACCTACTACACCATGCCATTTCGTTGATGCACACACCATGCCGTTCTGCTCTAATGATGTGCCGAGGCCGTGCAGCAGCAGATATTTTGAGCTTGCACGAGCCCTACGGAACATATAATTATGATTAAAAAATAGAAACCCGGTATAATCCAAAGCAGCCACGGTGATAGACACATATTACCGCTCCCTAGTCGAAAGATAATGTCGCTTCAAACGCTTACACAACTCGATCCTTCTTCGCTTCCTATCCTTTGGGGTTATTGATGATACCGCCAAGCGCCACGCTGATTGCGCTTGCGCGCCAACGCGCGCAAGATCTTTCTGAGCAGACCGCTTTCACCTTCCTTGTCGACGGTGAAACCGAATCGGCAACCTTCACATATGCAGACCTCGATCGCTGGGCGCGGGCGATTGCCGTTGAGCTGACGCGGTACGATCTGGCTAACCAGCGCGTCTTGCTGCTGTACCAGCCGAGCCTGGAATACATCGCGGCGTTTTTTGGCTGCCTGTACGCGGGCGTCGTCGCTATTCCTGCCTATCCGCCGCGAGTCGCGCGGCTTGAGCGATCCTTGCCGCGACTTCAGGCGATTGTAGAAGATG
>DASWTQ010000392.1:0-1817 GCA_036402055.1 Herpetosiphonaceae bacterium | reverse complement strand
AGCGCGAGGCTAAAAAACCCGAGTGCTATAACGATCCGCCGTCGCATCAGGCGATCCTCCTATGCTTGGATCAGAGAACAGACCGCTGCGCACGACCCGCAGCGCCTGGATGGGTTGCCGTCTTCGAGAGCCTGATATGCTTCTGAGTGAGTCAGCCGTTCGCGCGAGACGAACACACGTAGAACACGTGCATCCTGCATCTATGCAAAACTAATGCCATCTCTTCTATATGTTGGCCAGCAGATAATCACCTCCGCCAGGATTGGCACTTCCGCCCTGGCACAAAAGCGCAAGATCCCGTCATAATGCTGTAACGAGAAAGAACAAAGAACAGCATGTGGATGTTTCTTGTTCCTTTGTTCCCTTGTTCTTTTGTTCTCTATAGGAATCAGGCAGAATACATATCGATGAACGATCAGAGCGAAAAGCAAGAGCCGCCACGGCCCAAGATCGAACATACCATCGACGATGAAGAGGCTGGATCGAGGCTGGAACAGATCGTCGCGAAATCGGCGGAGCTTGCGCCGGCTGCGGCTCATGCGCTGATCGAGCGCGGCGCAGTCTGGCTCGATCGCCAGCGTGTGCGCCAGCCCGAGCTGGCAGTTATGAGCGGCGCGCAGCTGGTGATTCATTTTCCGCCCGGCGGCAGCTACACGCCCGTCACGATCACACCCGACGACATCATCTGGGAGGATCGCTGGCTGCTGGCGCTCAATAAACGGCCCGGGTGGCACTCCAACTATACACCCTGGGATATTCGCGGCGCAATCCCGTACGCGCTCGCCGAGTTCGTCCACGCTCGCAATGGCCGAACCGCTCCGCTGCATCTGGCGCACCAGCTCGATCGGGATACCTCGGGCGTACTGCTAGTCAGCAAAGATCCTGGGATCAACCGCGCGCTTCTGGAGCTGTTTTTGTCGGGCGGCATGAGCAAACGCTATCTGGCACTTGCAAGCGGCACGATCGAGCGCGACAGCTTCGAGGTCCAGACGGGTCATGGACGCGGCCAGGGCGGTTTGTTCCGCATCTATCCGCTGGAAGCTGTCGGGCAGAAGCTGCCTTACGGCTCGCAGCGCGTTAAGCTGATGCATACCCGCTTTGAGGTCGTCGCGCGGGCCGAGGGAGCCACGCTGGTACAGGCGCTGCCGATCACAGGACGCACGCATCAAATCCGGCTGCATCTGGCGCATCTCGGCCATCCGCTCCTTGGCGACGCGCGCTACGGCGGCCCGATGACGCTCGACGAGACGCCGATCCCGCATCATCTGCTCCATGCCGCACAGCTGGGCTTTAGCCATCCCGTCACCAAAGAGCCCATCCTGCTGCGCGCGCCGCTGCCCGGCACCTGGCAGCCGATCCTTGAACAGCTGGGACTTTCAGCGCCGGAAACATAAACAAACCGGCCTGTCCGCAGACAGGCCGGCTTCGGGGATCAGCCTCCTTTAGGAAGCGCGGAAATCGAACTCCAGCCGTCCGAACTGAACCCGCGCGCCGTCGTGGAGTGGCGTGGGCGTATCCGGCGTGATGCGATTGCCGTCGATGCGCGTGTAGTTCGTGCTGTCGAGATCGGTCAGCAGCCACTGGCCGCCGTTCTGACGCAGCACCGCGTGCCGACGACTGACGCCGCCTGCCTCGCCACCGTGCGGCGTCAGATCCACGTCGGGATGAATCCCGCTGATGGGATCGTCGCGTCCGATCACGATGTCACCGCCAGTCTGCGGCAGACTCAGCACAGCGCCGTCACGCGACACAAAGCGTGGCCCGCTGACCTGGGGCTGGCTGGGCGCCGGCGGCAGCTGGTTAGTGCCACCAGTGGC